>CALMUC010000205.1 GCA_937872845.1 uncultured Lachnospiraceae bacterium
TAGTAAAAGCTTCTGTTACAGGATATGATGAGGATAATGATATAGCGGTAGTTCAGGTTGCTTTTTCTGATATGAAAGATTCAACTTCTGAAAAAATCTCAATTGCAACAGTCGGAGATTCAGACTCGATTCAGGTTGGAGAACCATCAATAGCAATTGGAAATGCACTTGGTTATGGACAATCTGTTACAGTTGGTTATATAAGCGCATTAAATCGTAATATCGAAGGCAGTGATGGTTCATTTATTCAGACAGATGCGGCAATAAATCCTGGAAACTCCGGCGGGGCACTTATAAATGCCAAAGGAGAAGTTATTGGAATTAATTCTGTAAAATATGTGGACAGTAAAGTTGAAGGAATGGGATTTTCAATTCCTATAAACAGGGCAATGGATATTATTCATGCAATTGTAAGCGGAAAACAGACAGGAAATGCATTTCTGGGAATTAGCGGAGCAGATATCAGTAAAGATTATGCGCAAATTTACGGATTCCCTGAAGGAATATATGTAAAGGAAGTAACAGATGGATCGGCTGCTGAAAAGGCAGGTATTCATACCGCAGACATCATTGTTGAATTTGATGGTAAGGAAGTTTATACTATTGAGGATCTTCAGAAACTTGTTCAGGCAAAAAAACCTGGAGATAAAGTTAAAATAGTTGTTTACAGAACAGATTCAATGGGAAATTATGAAAAATCCACGATATCAGTAACACTTTCCAAACAATCAGGAACTAGTAAGAACAGTTCGACAGCTACTGACGGGGATGCTGATGGAGAGTAAAGACTTATTTCAAAAGAAACATGAATGATTCTGTGAACAGCAAAAATGAAGAATTAAGATGGGAGAACTTTATGTATAAGCTGATTGCAGAAGATGGCAGGGCAAAAAGAGCTGAATTCTATACACCGCATGGTGTGATCCACACACCGGTATTTATGAATGTAGGGACGGCGGCCGCAATTAAGGGAGCCGTTTCTGCGGAGGATCTTGAAAATATTGATACACAGGTATTGCTATGTAATACATATCATCTGCATGTGAGACCTGGTGATAATGTAATATATAATATGGGCGGGCTTCAGCGTTTTACAACATGGAGCCGCCCTATTTTAACTGATTCAGGAGGATTTCAGGTATTTTCACTTGCAAATCTGAGACATATAAAGGAAGAGGGTGTTACATTTCACTCACATATAGATGGTAAAAAAATATTCATGGGGCCTGAGGAAAGCATGAGGATTCAGTCACATTTGGGATCTACAATTGCAATGGCGTTTGATGAATGCCCGCCTTCAAAAGCAGAAGATAGTTACATCAAAAGTTCAGTGGCGAGGACATATCGCTGGCTGGTGAGGTGTAAAGAAGAAATGGAAAGGCTTAATTCATCCCAGACTGTAATCAATCCAAATCAGATGCTTTTTGGTATAAATCAAGGCGGTGTACTCCCGGATGTAAGGATTGAACATGCAAAAATGATATCTGAACTAGACCTTCCAGGATATGCAGTCGGAGGACTTGCAGTTGGTGAAAGTGCAGATGAAATGTATAATGTTCTGGACGTTGTTGTACCATATCTTCCTCGTAAAAAACCTGTTTATCTTATGGGAGTAGGAACTCCGATTAATATTCTTGAAGCAGTTGACAGAGGCGTGGATTTTTTTGATTGTGTTTATCCATCGAGAAATGGAAGACATGGAAACTGTTATACAAATCATGGAAAACTTAATCTTTTAAATGCCAGATTTGAATTGGATGACAGGCCGATAGAAGAGGGATGCAAGTGCCCTGTATGCAATAGATATTCGAGATCATATGTGCATCATTTACTGAAACGAGGAGAAATGCTAGGTATGAGATTTTGTGTCTTGCATAATTTATACTTTTATAATAATATGATGAAGGAAATTCGGTCAGCTATAGAAAATCATAATTATCAGGAATATAAGAAAGAAAAGACAGCTAAAGTATCTGGTGAAGTTTAAATTGATTTTGAATATTATGATATTAAATGATTATTACTGATTGCTGATTTTCTATTTCATGGCAAAAGATGAGACTGCTGCTTTTTCAGATGAAAGAGATTAAAATAAGGCAGTTTACAGAAGTCATCAGAACCGGTTACAGATTATTGTAAATAAAAAAGAAAGGATATATGATGATTTTGCTTCTGAAATTATCATACATAAAAAAATGAATTATTTATCTTTACTTGCAGGTACTGCAGCAGGAAGCGGAACTACGGTTATAATATTTTATGTTATTATTATTGTAGCGTTTTTCTATTTCATGATAATTCGTCCGCAGAAGAAACAATCTCAGCAGCAGGAAGAATTGATGAAGGGAATTAAACCCGGAGATACAGTTATGACAACAAGCGGGTTTTATGGAACAATTATTGATGTGACAGACGATGAGACTGTTATTGTGGAATTTGGAAATAACAAAAACTGCAGAATACCAATGCATAAAAAAGCAATTGCAGAGGTGGAAAATCCTGAGACAGCAGTTGAGACAGATGATAAAAAAACAGATACTGTGGAAACTAAGGCAGCTAAGAAGAAAGGACTTCTTGGAAAGGCCAAGAAGGAAGATAAAGATAAGGAATGAAGCAATTTAGGGTAAGGACAGCTGAGCTGCTTATTGCAGGCACATTGATATCTCTTTTATCTGGATGTGGTTCGAAGAAAGAAGCAACAACAGAATACATTTCTCCTTCATTCAATAATGAAACTATGAGTGATGCTTCATCTTCTGATGCAAGTATGACAGATGCATCAATTACAGATGCAATAAAAGCGGTAGCGACGGTAACAGATGCTACAGTAACAGATGCGCTTCCTGCTTCATATGGAGATGCATTGCCAATGGGAGTCTATAGCAATGATGGAACTGATTATTATAATTCAATTGCCGGATTTGAACTTGTTACAGATTCTTCATGGAAGCTTTATTCAAAAGAACAGGTAGCATCTGCAACGGATGCAAGCTTGGACGATATCAGTAATTTATGGTCAGGAATTAAGTCGCCAAAAGATGAAGAAACTACTTACTGTGCAATTGCAAACAATATAACAACTGGTTCAAATATTATTATTTCTTATATAAGTCCAAAAGCATTTTTAATGCCAGAGCTTAATGCCAGTAAATATTTAAATATGGCATGTTCAAGATATGATGGTACATCAATAGGAAAAGTTGATTTCCTTGGGAGTGAATTTTCATATTTGGACATTCCGAAGACATCAAGTTCTGTTGGCAGACGTGTACAACTTGCGACTGATCAGGATGGTTTAATTCTGCTTATAACAATGACATTACAGGATAGTGAAGAATTAACAGATGCACTCAGCTTATTTAGAAGAGTTCATTGACATAGATTGAAGATTTGAGACAAAATTACAATAAAAGGACTGTGTCATATTCAGATTTTGATGCAGTCCTTTTTGTGTGTAGATAACGACATTGTCATGGAATGTAAATATTATCTTTAGAAAAGCAGGATTCTTCTGCAAGATAATGGATTAAGTGAAAAATTTTATGCCAGAATGATGACTTTGAACATGGTGTTTTATTTGACCTTTAATAGCTGAAATAGTAAGATAGATATTGAGTGAGTCACAAAATTTCTTTAAGGATAAAATTTTGGAAAAACAATTGAAAGTTATAAGAAAACTTTATATTGGTATGATAGGCGCGGCACTTATGATGATATCAGAATGGCTTTTGTTCTCTGCAGGAACAGGAAATAAGAAAGCGGGAATAGTTCAAAGCAATTGGATAAAAATGCCATATTTCAGATTTGAAGCCGGACTTGTTATTGCAGCTATTGGCATTATTTTTGTGTCAATAGGGCTGAGATATTTTACTATGCTCATCAGATCTGTTCGCAGAAAAATGTTTGTAAAAGATGATATTGTAGCAAGTGTTTTTCGGACAGGTGCATTGCTTTTCGAAATAGGTGCTTTTTATATACATGCAGTAGGTGCTTTTTTACCGATTTTATATAAACTTCTTTATTCGACAACTCTTATGGGAGCTGATATAGTCAGGATAATTGATAAATTATATTACTATATGGCAGTTTTTTATTGGATATTTCTGGTTCTATCAATCATCGGGATATCTATTCCTTATATGTATTTTGTCAGAAACAGAAGAATAAAATGCATTTGGTCAGCTGGCTTTGTTTCTTTACTGAATCCTATGATTTTTGTTGTTATTGGATTGCTTATTCGAATAGTCAAAGTAGCTGAGATTACCGATTTTACTTCTGCATCTGCATCATTTGGTTTATTAGTCATGTTCTTTGCAGGTATTATACATTTGACTGAAAAAATGGCAAGAATAAAAAAATCAAATCAGAAAAGAAATGCACAGATGTTGCGGAATTCAGATTTGTATAATGGTAACAGGAGGAACATTTAGGTGAAATTGATATCCTGGAATGTAAATGGAATACGTGCATGCGTAAAAAAGAATTTTCTTGAATCTTTCAATAAACTTTCTGCAGATATATTTGCAATACAGGAAAGTAAAATGCAGGATGGTCAGCTTGCCCTTGAACTCCCGGGGTATTATCAGTATTGGAATTATGCTGAAAAAAAGGGATATTCTGGTACAGCAGTTTTTACAAAAACAGAACCAATCAATGTGATATATGGAATTGGAATTGATGAACATGACCATGAAGGTCGAGTTATTACACTTGAATTTATGGATTTTTATTTCGTAGATGTGTATGTTCCAAACTCACAGAATGAACTTCAAAGACTCGATTATCGTATGAAATGGGAAGATGATTTCAGGGAGTATCTGACAGAATTAAATAGAGAAAAGTCCGTGATTGTGTGTGGAGATATGAATGTTGCACATAACGATATTGATATAAAAAATCCATCGGCAAATCATCATAATGCGGGCTTTACAGATGAAGAGCGCGGTAAGATGACAGAACTTCTGGAGTCTGGATTTATAGATACATTCAGATATTTTTATCCGGATAAAACGGATATTTATTCATGGTGGTCATACAGATTTAATGCAAGACAGAGGAATGCAGGATGGAGGATAGATTATTTTCTTGTATCTGATAGTTTGAAAAACAGGATAATAGATGCAAAAATTCACGGAGATATTTATGGTTCGGATCATTGCCCTATTGAGCTTGATTTATAATAAATCATAATTTGAGGAGAATAAAATTGGATTCATTCACTTTTGTTGCAACAGAATTAAAAGTTAATAAAACAACAGTCCGCTATACAGGTGTATATACAGGAGTATTGCCGATAAAGGGAGATAAAGTTGAGTTGCTTGGAATAGAAAATGTACGCAGACCTGTCAAGATAACATCAGTTAAGGATGCTGTAGATTTAAAATGTATTGGTAACGAAAAAGCGGCAGAGATAAGCATTGTACTTCTGAATGAAGCAGAACCGTCCGTATTTGATGTTATGACTGAAAATATTGGAGACCTGGGCGAAAACGAAAATGATGAGAATGACAAATTTGGAAATCTTCCACTTACAAACAGAAGGCTTGAGGCTTTGATTTGGAAATACCAAAATGATAATGATGTAGATACATTGGGGGCAATTGCGGAATATATTACATTTGCAAGTGCATTTTATATTGAAGAATGCCCTATTAAGAAAGAAGGTCATTTTTATATTCCTACATTGGAAAAGAAGAATAAGCACAGGTTCTATCCTGTATTTACAAGTCTTACTGAAATCACAAAGAACGCCATAAGACCGGGTTCCACGGTGCGCAGAATTGGGTTTGACGGAATCGTAAAACTTCTTCATGCAGATAGATTTGCAAATGGAATTATAGTTAATCCATGGTCTATGCAGCTTACATTTACCAGAGCAGATTTTGCAAAAATGAAGAAACTCAAAGAACTTGTTGAAACTGATTCAAATGAAACTGATTCAAATGAAACTGATTCAAATGAAACTGATTCAAATGAATCTAATGAAGAAATTTAATTACAGGATAAATAATGATTTGTATTTTTTTAAATGTAAAGATTTTTCAAAAGGAGATTGATAAATTATGAAACTGATCTGGGATGCTTTTGCAGATGCAGCAGTTGATACATTGAAACTCATCCCGTTCCTTTTTGTTACTTATCTCCTTATGGAAATATTTGAACATAAGATGAGTGAGAAAGCAAGGGCAGGAATTGAAAAGGCCGGGCATTTTGGACCTTTTATCGGAGGAGTTATCGGAGTCTGCCCGCAGTGTGGATTTTCAGCAGCCGCCGCTTCACTATACTCAGGAAGACTTATAACAGCCGGAACACTCATTGCTATTTTCTTATCAACATCAGATGAAATGCTTCCTGTTATGATATCAGAAAAAGCTTCAATAGAACTCATTTTAAAAATTGTCTGCTGGAAAGCTGTATTAGGAATCGTTGCAGGGTGCCTGGTTGATTTATGTGTTAAGATTTATGATAAAAAGAAAAAAATTTATCATAATTATGAAAAAGAAACACGTGAAAATCATCATTGTGAAGAAAAAGACGGCATCTGGATTTCAGCCTTCAAACATACAACAGAGACAACAATTTATATTTTAATATTTTCATTTATAATAGGAATTGCAGTTTCAGCTTTAGGTGAAAAAAATTTATCAGAAATGGTAATAAATTATCCTGTAGCCGGGCAGATAATAACAGGAGCTATAGGACTGATTCCGAACTGTGCGGCGTCAGTTGTAATTACTGAGATGTATTTAAACGGTGTGATTGGGTTTGGACAGATGATGTCGGGACTGCTTGTAGGAGCCGGTGTTGGAATACTTGTTCTTGTTCGTGGAAATCATAATGCGAAACAGAATCTGGCAATAATAGGTACTTTATATTGCTTTGGAGTATTATTC
>CALMUC010000206.1 GCA_937872845.1 uncultured Lachnospiraceae bacterium
ACGTTTCCGATCAACCATGATCATGTTGTTGGATAATGCATTCAATCCATAATAAAGAGCTTCCCCTTCCTGAAACAGTTCCTGTGTCGTAAATGGCACGAAGATCGCTGTTGAAGATGTGGTAAGCCCTCTCTGAATTTCAATCCGATTGACTCCCAGTGGAATACAGGACATGAGTGCTGCTTCCTGCTGATAATCCAGTTGTTTTAAAGAACAGTTATATTTCTGTGCAATTCCCTGCACCTGGAAAATATTATTATCCAGCTTCTGACGCTTCTTTGCGGTATTCATTACCAGAAATGTCACAAGGAACATTCTCTCATTTCTGGACTGCAGATCTTCCAACAGGTTCTTCGCCTCTTCTCCATAAGTCACAAGGTCCGATGGAAGCACGTCCATATCATAACCGGAACGTACTGCCCGCTTCTGCTCTTCAATCTTCATCTTATCCAGATCTGAAATCTTGCTCTTGATCATCTTGATCGCAGAACTCTGGTCAATGGACTGGATATGAATGTTGACATTGATGCTGTCATCCACATCCAGGAAATCTGCAAGCATCCGGTCTGTAAGCTCCGGTGCAAGAATCTGCAGGTAACTCACACTTCCCATCGTTCTTCCCATCAAAAATGTCTGATTCTTGGAAAAGTTAAAGGAAGTCGGTGCAATAAAATCTTTGGTCTTTAATCCGGTTTCCGGCAGCATCTTATACTGGAACTTAAATGGTTCAATCCGATCCTGGTTGAACACATGATACAGAATCTCCAGTCGCTCCAGACCATTTAAGGAATGTGCCTGTGCTCCCAGAACTTTAAAGTTGTTCAGGATATCGGCTTCAATCCTTTCAAGCCTTGGTCTTGCCACCTTCAGGCTTTCTGCTTCGATTCCAAAAGTGATATACTTGGTTTTCACCAGACCATTGTTTCCCTTGGAAAGCTGATTTTTTAACATGGTCCGGTACTCCTCACGAATGGCATTGAAGTCATCGTTCTGATCCGGAATATCAATACTTTTCTCAAATTCTGCCACATCCACCTGCTGATTGATAAAGGACAGCTGCACACTGATGGAAGAATCAAAGTAATTTAAGAAATCACAGTAATTCTCAAATATCGTGGTCTTATCCTCATTTAAAGCCAGCTGATAATTGATGTCATAAAACTGAATTGTCTTAGAGAAAAAGGTCTTTGTCACCTGGCAGATACCATCCTGCAGCATCCGAATATACGGAATACTCTGCTGTGCAGTTGTAGGAATGTTTTTCTGTTTCCTACGATCCCGTTCCTGCTTCTTCCTACGCTTTTCCTGTTCTCTTTCTTTTCTGCTTTTTTTGTTTCTTCTTTCCTGACGGTTTCTTTTTTCCGCCAGGGACAGACGCTCCTGCTGAGCCTCCTGCTTTGTCTTTTTTGCCATCCGGCACACCCTCCTTTTTTACAAGGGTGGAAATCTCCTGATAAAAATTTTCTGTCTTATATGGTCTTACTGCCGGACAGATAAACTTCTGTCGAATGATATTTGCCACCACTTTTTCAAAGGGAAGACCGTCTTTTTCATACATTGCCATGAAGAAAAACGGAAGCATGATCGTTACCATCAGGATGGCTGCGATACTGGAACCGATTGGTTTTCTCATGAACAGATAAAACGGAATTCCCACAACTGCGGCAAGTGAAAAGAAAATCAACTGCCGCTTTGTCAGATTTAACGCTACTTTTGTTTTGACCTTGGTAAGGTCTTTTGGTACTGGTACATACGCCATGGTATGCGCTCCTTTCCTGCCCGTTAGTGGGCATTGAATATTGATTTGCTAAGGCTTCCGGTCTTGAATAATGAAAATGCAAGAATCACGGTATAAGCCGCTACTGAAAACATTGCTGCATGAAGGTCACTGGATATGGTCATTGCATTTACTAAAACTGCATAAATTCCCACACAGACCATCATGAAGAATCCCTGAAATGCCAGTGCGAACAAGCCTTTTAAATAGTTGTTTCCGATATTGCCCCATTCCTTATTGGTCATGGTGGCAAACGGAATTGGTGCTATGGAAGTATAAAGGTAAATTTCTATCATTCTTCCGTACAAGATTACCGTAATGATAATTGACAGAATGTGCATGGTAACACTGATCAACATCGTTTCCATGGATAGCAGGAACAAATCCCCTAACTCCATATCCTCCAGGGCATCCACAATCCGTGAAATTGCTTCTGTTGCATCCACCGCAGTGTTTCCTGATATCACCCCGGCGGCATTGTTGACCACATGCTGGCCAACATCAAAGACCGCCATCGTGATATTGAACGTATTTGTCACCAGATAAATGGCTACATACGCTTTGAAGATCCAGAGGAAAATGTTATAAGTCTCAAATTCATGGAAATTGTTTTTCTGTGTTACCATCGTGATCAATTCATAGCACAGGACAAAGGTGATGATCAGTCCCGCAATGGGGACAATCACCGTTTGGGATATATTCTGAATCAGATTAAAAATCCCTGCATTCCATCCCTGCGGTGTCTGTCCCACCTGCCCGGCTATGGTTCCCACCTGCTCATTGACAGACGTGAACATGTTATCCAAACTTGACTTGATAAGCCCGATCAGGATATCCTTTATCGCTTCCGTAATTCTCTCAATGATGGTGTTCATCTACCACTCCTCTTAAGAGAACAATGTTGCCAGCTGTGGAATCAGGGTAGTTCCCAGCAGCATGATTCCGGCACCAGCCATCAGCTGTTTGATGCCCTGGCTCTTAGCGCCGGGATTGTCATTTCCATATCCTTCCAGAAGGTTTACGACACCCCACACGCCAAGACCTGCGCCGATTGCGACTACAAGAGTTTTTAAAGTTGTAATTGCACTGCTAAAAAATGCCATATACATTCACCAAAACTGACTTCTTTCAGGTGTTTACGGGAATGAAAAAACACCGACTAAAAAGCCGGCGCACCTAATGTCAGTTATTCCTTTCCTCATTATTTTTCGTTCATTCCCA
>CALMUC010000207.1 GCA_937872845.1 uncultured Lachnospiraceae bacterium
AGTGCTTTTTTCTTTGTTACTTCTGGTGTTGTATCCATCTTTCATTCCTCCAATCATAGTGCGGGGACAAGCAATGGCCTGTCCCCTAATGTTTATTGTTTATCGAAAGGGTGTTGCTTCTTTCTCTGGTGCTCGTTCAGGTACTTGTGATGCTCGTTCCTGTGCCTGTGTTTGTGTCTGCTCCTTTGCCTTATCATATTCGTTGATAATCTGGCTATAAAGCTTCTCACGAAACTCCTTTGTAACCGGATAGCACACATCCTGATAAATGGCTTTCCCCTGCTCATCCACTTGTTTGGTCTTATAAGCTGGCATTGCAACAAACAACTTATCTTTCCCCTGTAAGATACTCACATTGTTGACAATAAAGCTGTCATCAAAATAAATACGGGCTAGTCCACGAACACTGCTTCCTTCTTTTTCATAAGGAGTAACGGATACAGAAAACTCAGGCATTTCTATCTCGGACTTCTCTGATGAATCCTGTCCTTTTCCTTTGGTAATCTCCTGATAGTATGCTTCCAAGATATTTCCATAGAGTTCCTCACGAAATTCTGCTGTTACTGGATTGCATACATCTTTATAGATTGCCCCACCATCCTCATCACGCTCATTAGAACGATAACGAGGCATAGATACAAACAACTGCTCCTTGTTTTTATTCTCAAGGATTGCAATGTTGGTAATCTTAAATGAATCACCAAACACAACAGTTGCAAAGCCACGAATGTTACTTTCTTTTCCTTCTTTTTGTTTCACTTCATTCACTTTAATAGAATACTTCATATAGTTCCTCACTTCCTGTCTGCTTTGTGCGGACAAATACAAGTTAATTAGTTACATTTGCAATCTCGATATAACACTCTAGCTTCTCGATTGCATCTATTGGCATTCTGCCATTCAGCCAGTTTGCCAAAGTTATTAAAATCCCGTCCTGCTCATAGTACATCCATGTTTCAGAAGCAATTTCTCCTTCGCAAACTACAGTTACATCAAAGTCTGGCATAAACATGTTTTCTTCTTCATCAAAAGTACATGCCACCCCTTCTCTGACATGGATACCAAGACTTGGTATCACAACATACCATCCGCTGATCCAGAACTCTAGATCAGCATCAATCTCAGCAATATCATCATCTGTGTCTGAAAAATCCATTTCAGCAATCACCTCTTCAATATCGCCGAGTCGGTACATCTTCTTTTCTTCCATATCCTCACCTACTCTCTCAAAACACATTTCACAACGAAACGCATCGTGCCCTTATTCGCACAGGTAAAAAGAGTTAATTCTGTTTCTTCTCCCTGTACTTTTATGGAATTGTCATAAGGATTGGTCACAAAGCTGTCTGCCACTTCATAGGTGTAGATAATACCTCCTCTATCAAGTAGTGTGACTTCACTACCAATACACACTTCGTTTAAATTCGTGAAATATTCCCCATATCTGCTACCATTATGACCAGCAATCACACAGTTTCCTGATGCTCCAATCCCTGCTGTTTCAGTCAAATGACCTACTGCGATATTCAAATTGCTAGAAGTCGCTCCCTCTACTACGGGATATTTAATGCCTAATTCTTTAATTTCAAGAATGGCAATAACATCGCCTTCCGCAAATAAGGATGCATCCGTTTCACTAAGGGTGGTTTGCTCTTCCTTTTCATCTGCTGTCTCTTCATCCTGTTCTTCCTCTACTGCCTGCGTAAAATCCTCTAGCAGCCTTTCTGTTTCATTTGATCCTTTGTTGTGGTAATAAAAAGGAACTGCCATAAAAGCAATTCCCACCACAATGCATATTCCCGCTATCAGTTTTCTTCTGTCCAACTTGCATCACATCCTCTCTTAGTTACAAAATACCCATCTTTTGACAGGGCATCACATTATCTTATTCTGTTATCCGTCAGGTAAGGTACATCTCTTTCCGCAACACCGATGTTCTTCTCTTCCTCCTCAGACTGGTCTACTCTGCCTAAATCTGCATCCACACTCTTTGCATTTTCTAGGTCAAGTTCTGCATTGAGTTCAAACTGTCTGGCTAATTTCTCCTGCAATTCTTCCTCATGAGCAAATGGTTTCTCATATTCCTCTTTGGAAGCAGCCAAGTCATTCTCATACTGTTCAATCTTTTTATGAAGGAAATCCTCGTTTTCTGATATTCCAGCAAAGGTATTCTCAAGCTTCACCATATTTCCTACAGGACTGGTGGACAGTTCCATCTTATACTCGGTTTTTCCTCTTAGAATCAGATAATTCACTCCTAAGAAGTTTTTCTCTACTAAGAGTTCAAAACCATGAAAAGCACCAATTGCCGTTGTTTCTCCAGTCTTACATTTACTGATGGTTTCCAGAAGATTTGTCCCACCATCCACACGCTCTGTAAAAGTGATCTTGCCAACAACAAGCGAAAAATCAGGATTATTGATAAGCTCTGCATCTCTGGCTTTAATATCTTCTTTCACACAGGCAAGTTTTTCATTAGCTGCCTTAATCAGTTTTGGATAACGAATCATGAAGTTATCCTGCAATCCATACCTCTGATTATCATAAGATGCCTTTAATAGTTTCAATCTCTGCACATCATTATCAAGCTGCATCTTCTCTTTAATAAGCGGATTGCCTGTAGCAACTGCCTTAATCTCTGCATAGGAGAGTGTTGCTTCATCAATATCCTCACAACTTCGGCTGATAGCTTTACTGGTCATTACTTGACTAATAAATCGCTGTTTATTCTCCACCAGACTCCAGTTATACGCATCAAAAGTTCCCTTCGTGACATAGCGGTAAACGGCTATCTCATCATTCTCATTTCCCTGTCTGATTCCCCTTCCTTCTCGCTGTTCGATACTAGAAGGCTTCCAAGGACAGTCCACATGATGCAGAGCTACAAGATGAGTCTGTACATTTACACCAGTTCCACATTTGTCAGTCGAACCAATCAGTACTTTCTTTTTGCCTGCTCGCATTTCTTTAAACAAGACATCTCTCTGTGCGTCAGTCTTTGCATCATGAATAAAAGCTATTTCTTCCTCTGGTATTCCATACTGGATAAGGGACTGTTTCAAATAATCATAAACAGTAAAGTCCTTCTCTGCTGAAGGCGTTCCAATGTCCGAAAAAATAAGCTGACAACCAATACGGCCATCAGCTTTCGCTTTTTCATATTCTACAAATACATTCTCTGCAACCTTATTAAGCTTTCCGTCCTGGTTATTCGGAGCATCCTTATCTACCA
>CALMUC010000208.1 GCA_937872845.1 uncultured Lachnospiraceae bacterium
ATTCCGGGCAATTCTCGCCACTACGTTCAATACCTTGTTTGTAATCTTTTCTTTCTTCAAAATTATAGAAATTGATACTATGCATATGTATCAAAACCTACCTTATTTTTAGTTGTCGCTTCTATAGCAATCATATTTTCTGTTTTTTTATCTTCTTTTTCTTTATCCTCTTTCATTCTCTCCAGCCATTTGTCAATTTCTGAATCCGTACCAGTCTCTCCAAAAATGCCACAGGTTGTCATTTCGGTTCCATTATTCGTAAACTTAAACTCCACTGATATCAGTTTACTACCATGACTTATTGCCGCCTTCTGTGCATTTCGTATAACATCTGGCATAATTGCTAAATTTTCCTCAAGCCATTTCGCAGTTTTTTCATCTCCACATGCCTTTTGCATTACACTTCTGTCAATCAATACAGAAGCATTTTTGCATGGAGTCAAACATTTATACTTGTTAGTCAAATACTTTGAATAGTCTGATACATTTTTAAACTTATTGGCTGAATTCATAGTGTATCCTGCATAATAATTCTTTTCACTATTCTTTGATGGCTTTACATTTTCATTTTTTACATTTCCGTATGTGTATGTATTGGCATACGATGATACTCCATTAATTCCCATACTGCATCTCTCCTTTCTATTTAGCCTTGATTTTTTATTTGCAGGCTATTGGGTTTTGTTCGATACGCTTACTGCCATTGTAAAATTTGCCTCATAAGAAGCTACTGCCTGACTTATTGTGACAGTCTTAGCAGACGAACTACTCTCAGCCACCAATCGAGTTCTGGCATCCTGAGCGGATAACCTTTTATTTTGCGCATATTCTTCATAAGCTGTTCTTTCCGCTTGTTTTTTCTGAATCCGCTTTTTTTCCTGTTGTTTCTTTACCTGATTTTCTATTCTCTTTTTATTTTCTATTCTGCGCTCCCAAAAACTATTTTTTGACTTATCATTAAAAATCTTCCCACCATTCCCATTGTTATAACCAGCACTCCACATCTCAGCATGACATTCTTCTTTTGATGCTCCATAATATATTGTAGAAAACGCTCCTCCGCATATACCGGACCATTTATCTGGTTGTGACCAACCCACTTGCAAATCATTTAATACCCATGCTTCATACTCTGGATCATTCTTCATTGCTTCAAAACCCGCCTCTGAAATTGTAACAGATATTGACTCGCCTGCTCTTGTGGGGTGCATTGGAATTTGAGATATTTTATTGTAAATGTACTGCTTGTATTCCACCATCGTCATATCTTTAGCAGACACAGAACCTATTTTTGAATTGCCCACTATACTTCCACTAGCTTCGCTCTTTTCTCTTACACTATCCGCAAACCTTGTATCTTCCTTCTCCTGATCTTTAGCCGCATTTTTCTGTTGGTACTGATTGTAAGCCCGTGTCATATAGTTCACATTAATTGTATTACTCATAGTAACCTCCTTTGCTTTCTTTATCGGATAAAATAACCTGTTCTCCTAGTCCCATATCATCAAACGACCATATTACGCACACAAAGACCATCTCTTTACAAGATGACCACTGCCTTAAATTCATTTTCATCGCAGGAAAGCACCATATCACCGCCATATTTATCCACAACTGCTTTTACATTTAACAATCCAATACCGTGATGATCCCCTCTTTTGCTCTTTATCGTATCATTTTCAATTTCCACCTTTTCTGTCACCGGATTTCTTACCGCAAATATCAGTTTATGATCTTCGCACTCTAATTTCAGATGAATGACCGCTTTTCCGGTATTTTTCAGTACCTTTTCACTCTCCCGGATTGCATTATCCAATAAATTGGAAAGCAGAATCACAATCTCTTCCTCTTCCAGACAAATCTCCTGCAGATCCCCTACTTTTAGGATCACTGCTATGTGCTTCTCCTGCATGCTGTGGTATTTCTGGTTTAAAATAGCATTCACCACTGGATGATTCGTATTTATCGCCGACATCTCGACAGCTATGCTCTCTGTCAGCTTCTGCGTAAATGAAAGTGCCTCATCTGTGTGTCCATTCTTTATCAATGTCTGGATCGTGGAAAGCTGATTTTTATAATCGTGCATTTTTCTTCGCTGACGCTCATAGATTTCTTCCCGGTCCTGATAATCTGCAATACGATTTTTCTGATTTTGTTCCGTAAGTACCGCAATTTTTATTCTCTCTTCTTTTTCAATGGTATTCTGCATGAACTCCATAAGGATAAGGTTAATCGCAACCAGTCCCACCGAAAGAAATAAAAATACATTCTGCATATCATCGTTTTCTGAATAAAACATAAGAATGAAACCGACCACCGTAAATACAGGAACACAGAAAAACTGAAACCACTCTTTTCCTGTAATCAGACCGTAGCTTTTTCTTGTCTTGCTAAATCTTCTGATAAACAACATCAGAATGATAAAAACCGTCTTTGATATCAGTGCCTGTAAAAACCATTTTTCTTGGATTGAACCTCCTCTTCCCAGCAAAACAGTCACATAATCAATCAATACAAGCATTGTATAGTTGATGATTGAAAACAAAAAACTCTGCCGGAAGGAAACTTCATAATAAGCCAGATTCAGGAAAGACATAACCAGTATAATCGGGATACATTTTAACATTCCGATCCATACCCCTGTGACTGTTGCCAGATAAAGCGCTCCGCAATAAACAAAAAATCTGTATCTGTTCCTATACCTGCCATCTCTTTTTTCCATAA
>CALMUC010000209.1 GCA_937872845.1 uncultured Lachnospiraceae bacterium
ATCTCCAGACCGATTACGGGAACATTCCTTATGGCGGCGGCTCCATCGCATCTTCCGGCTGCGGGCCTACCAGCTTTGCCATGATCGCCAGCTACCTGACCGGGAATACCATTACCCCTCCGGATGCGGTGGCATGGTGCGGGAATTCCTATTACAAGCCGGGAGTTGGAACCTACTGGAGCTACTTTCAGGCTGCAGCCAGTCATTTCGGCTGTGGCAGCGTCACACAGACCAGCAATGCCAATACGGTACTTCAGGCACTCTCCGAAGGCTGTCCGGTCATCTCCTCTCAGCGGGCAGGACTTTTCACCAGCGGCGGACACTTCATCGTACTCCGAGGTGTTACGGCAAACGGCAAGGTACTGGTCAATGATCCCAATGACAGTGACGCAAAGAACTATATTAACCGTGAATTTGATATGATGTCGGAAATCCATGCTACGGCAAATGCCTACTGGATCTTCGACAAAAAATAAAGGAGCCATTATGAACAGAACAAAAGTGATTCTTTCCATTTTTCTGATGCTGTTTCTGCTGCTTGCCGGACTGGTTCTCCCCAGTTTCTGGAAAAGCCAGAAAAAAGAAGCTTCCGGAAACAAAGGCAGGGAACCGGCAAAGGAAACAACAGAAACAAATTCTGATACCCCCATGCCGGAATATCTGGATTTTGATGCTTTAAAAGCATTTTTCTCCGACAGCCAGATTGCTTCTCTCAAAGGGCAGTTTCCTGTCTACCTAAAAGAGTATGTCAAAAAAGAACAGACAAGCATCACCTTCCTGCCGGAAAAAACCAGCTACCCTACCGAAACAACCGTCTGCCTGATGTTTTCACTTTCCGATCAGGATACGCTTCCGGTTACCTACCACACCCCGACGGGTGTGTTTTTATTTGGAGAAGACGGGGTACAGGTCTCTGCAGATACGACTGTTTACGAAAAGCAAACCGATGATTCCCTGCCGTCCCTGACTTCGCAGGACATCGAACACTTGCAGGAAGGCGGGTATCCGGATACTTCTGACAGCCCGGAAGCTCCGGACACAGAATCCGGCAGTGCCTCTGTGCCTTCCGAAGATGCGAAAGATACGAAAAAGGAGGTGCAGCCATGACACAGCCAGAAGAAACACCGGTTTCCTTTATCCCTTCCAACTTCATTGAGAAAGGCAAGATCCTAAACGGAACTTTTGACATCCGCAATGCCATAGAAAGCATTGTTCTTTCCCTGGCAATCGGTATCCCTGTTTTCCACCTGCCGCTGTCCCTGACTGCCCGCATCATCATTCTCTGCATGACCGCACTTCCAGCGGCAATGGTAGCCCTGATTGGAATCGGCGGGGAGAGCATCACTGCCTTTTTGATGAATGCCCTGCGTTTTGTAGTGAACCGCAGGGTAATCTGGAGGTCCGACAGTCTTCCGGAAGGAAAGCCACGCAGGAAACCACGTTTCAAAGAGCCAAAGACAAAGAAACACCGGAAAGCAGAAAAAATGGCAGAGCCTTCCAAAGTAATGGCATCGGCTCCCCCACAGTCTGAACCGGACGCACCAGCTCCGCCAAAAAGTAAAAAAAAAGAACACCGGCAGTTTGATACCTCCACCAAGCGGGGCATCAAAAAACAGGCAAAGGAAGATATCCGTTATCTGAAGTGGGAGCAGAAAGAAGCCAGCCGACAGAAAAAAGAGGCGGCGAAACAGATAAAAATACAGAAAAAAACGGAAGCCCGGAGACGAAAGGAGGAAGAAAAACGGGCAGTTTCCGAAAAGCGGGCTGCAAAAAAAGAGCAGAAAAAAAAGGTGGTTTCCAAGGAGGACACCTCATCTGCCACGTCAAAACCCGTTTCCCGGAAAAAGCGAAAGAAAGACCAGACCTTGGAGGATTATCTTCCGGTGGAAAAAATCGCAAACGGAATCGTCTATACCACAGACGGACGGTACGTGAAGATCCTGGAGATTGAACCAATCAACTTTCTGCTTCGAAGTGCCAGGGAACAGCAGGGCATTATCTACAGCTTTATCAGTTACTTAAAGATCAGCCCTGTCAAACTCCAGATCAAGATGATCTCCAAAAAAGCAGACATCAATAAGCATCTGGAGCAGTCCCAGCTGGAGCTGGAGCGGGAAACCGATCCCCACTGTCAGGAACTGCAGCGTGACTACATCCAGTTTGTCCAGAACTTAAGTTCCAGAGAAGCAGTATCCAGACGGTTCTTTCTGATCTTTGAATATGAACCATTCAACGCAAACCGAAAGGAAGAGGAACGGGAAATCCTTGCTGCTCTTGAGACAGCCTCCCAGACCGCCAAAACCTTTCTATACCAGTGCGGGAATGAAGTGGTCTCCCATGACAATGAGGATGAATTTACTACGGATGTTCTCTACACCCTTTTAAACCGTACCCTTTGTACGGAGGTTCCGCTTTCGAACCGGATCAGCACTGTACTGTCCGCCTATACAAAGGAAAATCGCATGGAGGAACTGGATCACATCCGGATCAACGAGTTTCTCGCACCGGAAAGTGTGGATTTCAAGCACTCCCATTATGTGCAGATCAATGGGCTTTACCATTCCTACCTGCTTGTGCCGTCTGACGGCTACAAAAACCGGGTAACTCCCGGATGGCTGTCACTCCTTGTCAATGCCGGGGAAGGGATTGATATTGATTTCTTTCTCCAGAAACAGCCAAAGGACAAGATTCAGCAGCGTCTCGGTCAGCAGATCCGTATCAACCGTTCCAAATTAAAGGATGCGTCCGATACCAACACTGATTATGACGATCTGGATTCTGCCATCCGCTCCGGATATTTTCTGAAGCAGGGACTTGCCAACAACGAAGATTTCTATTACATGAATCTTCTCATCACCATTACTGCTTCCACGTTGGAAGAACTGCAGTGGCGGATTCAGGAAATGAAAAAGCTCCTGATCTCGCAGG
>CALMUC010000210.1 GCA_937872845.1 uncultured Lachnospiraceae bacterium
TGAATCACAGCCAAAGAAATTTAAAGAAACTAATCCGGGCAAAAGAGGATTCCATTGCGGATGAGGAGTTATTCCTCTCCGCTGCCTATCAGAAGTACCAGACCTCCCTTGCCAGAGCCGTTACCGGACGTTACCGGTATGGACTGCAGGTACTGCTGGACTGGGACATTTCCGAACAGGCAGGCGTTGCATATACCGACAATTATAAGGTACATCTCAACGCAGCGAACCCGATCACCCAGTCTTTCCCCACCCGTTTCTTACGTTCCCAGAGCCTGACAGGGCTCACCGGGCATGAAGTGGGGCACTTACTCTATTCTGATTTCACAGCCCACGCTGTTCATCTGAGGAGTCTGGAAAACGGTTCCTTCTATCCGAAGGAGCCGGAGCTATCCCTTCCAGCTTATCAGACAGCACTGGAGGAGATCAAAGAAGTGTTAGAAGAAAAGGACAAAGCCGGATGCCTGACACTGGCACGATGCGCCGCAACTTTTCAAAACATTCTGGAAGACATCCATATTGAAGACCGTATGTGTGAGGAATTCCACGGCACCTTCCGACAGGGGATTGAACTCAATAACCTGCGTATGTCCGAACAGATTCCTTCCATACAGGAACAAATTGACAAAGAATACCAGCCATTTTCCATCATTGCCAACCTGATCCTTTCCTATTGCCGGACCGGAAACATCAACAATCCCACCGGCTATCAGGGGGATTATCTGGATACCATTTCCGATTGTACCGATCTTCTGGATACGGCAATGGAATCGGAAAAAGGCACTGACCGGATGCTGGTTTCCAATGCGCTCTTAGCCCTGACCTGGAACTATATCCAGCCGCTCATCGAAAAAACACGGGAGGAATTGGAAATGCATGGCGAGGATTCCGCTGCCGATGCTCTGGAAGATCTTCTAGGGGATGAAGTCAGCAGCGGCGCTCCTCTTCCGACCGGAAAAAGCGGTGCCATTCCAAAGAATATCAAACCAGCTTCCCCAAAAGGAAGCGGGAATGATGAGGGCAATGCTCCTTCCGGTCCACGTACCAAAGAGGATGCTATAGAGGAAGCCAAACAGGTGCTTTCGGAAGAAGGCGGGCGCATCGCTCTTACAAAGACCAATACCATTCTGGATGAAAACAACCCCGGCGTCACTTATGTCAGTCAGTATCAGGGCAGCGGCTATGAGCATGCTGCAGAGGATCTGTTCCGGATCTTGAACGATGTGGCTGCAGAAAAGGTGCAGGAAGACTGTCAGACGGAACTGACCGAGGAACTGCAGAAAACAGCCAATGATATTCATTACGGCAATGCCCATGCAGGCATCCATGTTACCATCCATCGCCTGACCAGTGTTTCCGATTACCTGAAGAATGAATACCAGACAGTTGCTCCCCCGCTCCTGCGGGCTTCCAAAAAGCTGCAAAGCACCATCCTGCCGCTTTTGAAAGAAGAACAGCAAGGCGGAAAGCAGAAGAATCTCCTGTTTGGAAAACGTCTGGACTCCCATGCTCTCTATAAGACAGACGGAACCATCTTTACCAGAACCAGACTTCCAGGAGAGGAAAAACGTCTGGCTGTTGCCCTCCTGATTGACGAGAGTGGTTCGATGGGTTGGGGTGACCGGATGACACATGCAAGAAAGACTGCCATTGTCCTTTATGATTTCTGTAAAAGCCTCGGTATCCCTATCACCATTTACGGGCATTCCACGGATGCAGGCGGCGTTGCTCTTTACTCCTATGCAGAATTTGATTCTGTGGACAATGAGGACTGTTACCGGCTGATGGATATGTGCGACCGCAACGGGAACCGGGACGGCGCAGCTCTCCGCTTCGTAGCAGAGCATTTGTGCACACGCCCGGAGCTTCAGAAGCTGCTGATCCTGATTTCTGACGGTCAGCCAGCCGATTACGGCTACAGCGGAACGGAAGCAGAGGCAGATCTGCGGGGCATCAAGAAAGAATACGAAAAACGGGATGTCATCCTGTTTGCGGCTGCCATTGGTGACGATAAGGAAAATATCCGCAGGATTTACAAGGACGGATTCCTGGATATCACGAAACTGGAAGAGCTTCCAAAGAATATGGCACAGCTTGTCAAACAGCATCTCAAATAAAGGAAGGTGAATACTCATGAATGAAACTTATCAAAACCGGATTACCGACCAGATCTGCAAGATCCAGAATGACCGGGCACTCATTGCCTTTTATGACCGGCTCCGCTACGCACCACTCGGCAACTATGCACAGCTACATGCCAAAGGGGAATATCAGGAAAACGGGCATAAAGTACATTCTTTAATCTGCATCACCATTCAGGATTATTCCAACGGTACCGGAGACCGGAATATCATCACCCGTTTCAACCTGGCACCGGAACAGATCCAGTTCCTCTTAACCCGGATCACTTCCGGTTTTCAGGAATTTGAATGGAGCCAGAGCAAGATCTACGGCAATCCCGATCAGAACGGTTATTCCACAGCCCAGATGTTTTATATCTCCAGACATCCCTATGATTCCAAAGGGCAGCCTATGAAAAGCCCATGGAAAATCCAGATTGTAAATGGGAAAGGCATCAAAGCACAGAATAAGAACGGTGGTTCCTACATGCAGCCACGCAGCTTCCAGTCCGAAAAGACGACAGCCATCCAGCTTACCGACATGGATCTGTTCACGCTTCTGAAGCGGACGGATTCCTATATTTCCAACTGGGAAACGGTGATTGCTGCATCACTGATCAATAACGGAAAACGGATGCTGGCAGACCAGCAGAACAGTCAAATGCAACAGACAGCACAGGCTCCGCCTTACGCTGCCTAAATTTTCAGAAGAGAAGCGGTACTTTACTGCTTCTCCTCTTTTTAAGAAAGGAGACTTTAGTTATGAATATTGCACTCATCCGGACCATGGACTCTCAGGGGCGTATCGTCATCCCTGCAGAAATCCGGAAACAAATGAAGCTCTCAGACGGAGATGCACTGGAACTGGAAAATGTGGGAATGGAGCTGCTTTTACGCAAATGCCCTACCCACTTAAACGGAAAAGAGGAAATGGCTTCCTATCTTTCCGTCCTCTACAGTGTCATCCACTGTGGTATCGCAATTTGCAGTGAGGCTCACATACTCGTATCTGCGGGCATCTATCTTCCGGAAGGCACTCCCGTTACAGAAGAACTCGCCGAATTGGTTGCGGACGGCCAGGAACTGATCTCTGCTGAGAACTGCCCTGTCTACCCGGTATCCAACACCCGTCAACCGGTTTGTGCTTTTTTCCCGATTTTAAGGGAAGACAGAGAGCCGCTGGCACTTCTTCTCTGTTCCAGAACCGGACAGCATTTATCCGAGATGGAATTGGGATGCGCTAAACTGGTCGCTGCCGTAATTGCAAACAAAATTAAGTAAGGAAAGGAGCGTGAAATCAATGAAGAATACAAATATAACCTTACACACCACCCAAAAGAAAGAATATGTCCTCACCGGAATCCTGTCCCTGCCCCTCCATCTGGGAGAACGGGCGTGGATCTATAGTTATAACCAGACCTTTGCTACCAGTCCGGTGCAGAGTATTCTGGAAGTATCCGAAAACGGTGTGGTATTTGAGACCTGCAACAGTATTTACCGTCTCAGCTACACCCGTGTTCCGATGGAGCTGGAGGCGATGTGTGCTTGACAAGAATGGAAGAACTGGAGAGCTGCCTTTCGGGGCTCCTCTCCACCTTAAAGAAGAACCGGGAACATGTGCCTCTGGAAGTGCTGAAGACACAGTATAAGCAGCCGTATGAAGAACTGGTCAGAAACATCAACCTGACCGCTTCTGCCTATGCAAAATCTGTGCTGCTCCACCGGCTGGTCCTGAATCCGGATGCAGATGTGGAGGAACAATGTACCGTCATCAACCAGATGATACAAACTTCCGGGATGCTGAAGAAAATCAGCTCCTGCATGTCCAAAACCTATGATGTAGGACAGATATATCCTCTGATACTGGAACTACGCCATATGGTCGAACAGGCACTCTGGCCCTATGTGAATCAGGCAACTTGTCTGGTCGCAGATCTGGATGATATAGAAAAAGAACCGACAATTTACAATTTTTTGACACATGAAGTTTATGAAAATGATACCTGGATTCACCGAGAAATCGACCTGCGCTGGAAACTACTGGTACATCTTACTCCCGAACAAAGAGAATCCGTACCACCAGCCAATCATAGTATGAATGGAGGAATTTACCATGAAAGAACAACCATCTAATCCTTGCGAGAAAGTCTCATTTATTTTGACCTATGACCAGCTTGAAGCTGCTTATAACATCTACCGGGAACAATTTATTTCCTGCGACTTCATCCGCCGCTCCATGGAACGTCTGGAGGAAAGAATCGGACTCTGCAACCTTCCATATGAAACGCTGCGTGATGATCCAAGCCTTCTTCATGAAGCATACCTGCAGTTTCTCCGACTGGAAGACTGCAATGTGGCTTATAACGACACGCTGGAGCAGGTAATTGATGCAATCGAACAATGGCTTGCCTCTGGCACCTTATCCCCTGTAAACCTTACGGTTTCCAACCAGAATATGGGTGAAACTTTTGGAACGGAGGTGGATGTGTAATGGCAAATATCTGCTGTGATGATGTGATCTTTTATACAGAAGGAAATCCGGAAGGACTATATGACTTGTGGGAGGACCTGGAAACCTACATCATTCTGAACCAGAATCCTGATTTATGCTGGATTGGCAATTTATTTTCCCACAAGAAAATAGATTCCACCGGAATATCTCTTCGTGGAAATGTCAGCTACATGGAATGGAATGATACGTATATTCTACTTTCTTTAGAGACAGCATGGACTCCACTTTATGAAGCATATCAGGCGATAGCCGCTGCATATCATGTTCCCTTTGTGATGCAAAGCATAGAACCTGGAGAACGAATTTATTATAACACGGATGAAGCACACCTATTTTTCCCTGACCGATATTGTGTCCGCTTATATGAAGAAAGCCTATTGACTCCATGTGGCTTAATAATCGGAGAAAAGCTGGAAGACGGTGAACCATTTGAAACGGAAACAGACGTATTAGAACGATTCAGAGATTGCGGATATCCAGCAGCTACACTAAAAGAGTTGGAGCTCATGTTCGATGCGGATGAACTTATTATTTTTGAATTTACAAATCCATATTTGGATCTGGAGCAGAAAAATGCTTGTGCATGAAACTTCTCCCCTCCACACCAAAGACGATTATCATCAGATTTAAAGGAGGAACACCATGACTGATTTGGAACTGGATGTCTGGGATGCATGGCTCAGGGAACGTCAGGAACATCTGGAAGAAACCCTGTCCAATATCTCACCATCGGAAGAACCCTGCAGATATTACCTGCTAACCGGATATATTCAGGGAATGCTAGAAGCTCTTACCATGCTTACGACTGTTGAGGATGGGAAACGCTTCAAGATCAAACTGGAGCAATTTCGCCAGAATCTGCTCCTCTCTGGAGATTACGATGCTACCGGTAACTATAAACAGGCAGTGAAGAAAACTGCTGTTTAAATACTTCGAGCCGCCCAATCGGACGGCTCTTTTTATGCCCGAAAACGGTAGCCTACACCACGTATCGTTTCTATGTAGTGCGGTTCTTCCGGATTTTCTTCTATTTTCTTTCTCAGATTCTTGACTAACCCATAGACACGGTTATCCACTTCTGACTCCACATCCTCATAAATATGCTGGTAAATCTGTTCTTTTGTAAATACCCGATTGGGGGATAAGGCCAGATAAAAAAGCAGGTCATATTCATGTCTGGTAAGTTCCACAACCTTACCATCTTTGATTACGCTCCGCTGAAGCTGGTCTATTTCCAAACCTTGGAATGTCAACTTTTCAGAATTTGTAATCTCCATAACTTCTAACGTACTTTCGCAGGCTAGAACTGATTTAATTTTATTCAGGATTCCCTCTTCGGAATCAGAAATGGTAAGAATCATCACTTTCCCATAACATCACCTGCTTTTCTTAGCATTTAGCTTTCACTCCTCATTAACAATGTTTATCGATTGGTTACATAGATATATGCATCTTCCAAAGTTACGTCACAAGCTATACATCCACTTTCTGACGGCATATTCTCCCCTAACAGTCTTAATCTAATTCCTTCCTCCGTATACTGCTTACTGGAAATATGATATTTTCTTTCTAATTCTCTTGCAAGGCTTTCGTCCTCTGTACAGCATTCCCATACATGCCCTCTTGCCTTATTCAATAATTCCCTCATTGTTCCTGTATAAAGGAATCTACCTTTTTTCATAACCGCAAGCTGATTACAGGTTGCCATCAGATCCTCCACCACATGCGTTGAAAATAATACGGTGCGTTCTTCTGCAAAATCTACCAGTAAATTACGGATACGGATGCGTTCCTCCGGATCGAGCCCTGTTGTTGGTTCATCCACAATTAAAAAATCCGGCTCATGGAGTAATGCCTGCACTAATCCAACTCTTCGCTTCATTCCACCTGAAAGCTGCCGCATTTTCTTTTTCTGATGGTCTGCAAGACTGGTCTTCTCCAGATAGTAATCAATCCTTTTCTTGCTTTCTCTTTTCTCAATTCCAGCCAGATCTCCCATATACTCCAGACATTCTCGAACAGTCAAAGACGGATACAGATCAATTTCCTGTGGCAGATACCCAATCTTTTTCTGTATCTTTTCGTAATTTGCTTCGCAATATAGCGTACCATCTAACAGAACTTTTCCACTTGTGGGTGCAAGCACCGTTGTAAGCACCCGCATCAACGTTGTTTTTCCTGCACCATTTTCACCTAACAGACCAAATATCCCATGTGGGATTTCCAGATCCACATGATCTACCGCTGTCACTCCATTTTTAAATGTTACTGTTAAATCGTCTATTCTTATACTCATAATCTTACCCTCTCTTCTTTAATATCTTAGGAACAAATGCAAGCATCATCCCCGCAAATACCACGCACAGCACCTTCCCGCCAAGCCATCTCCACTCTGTCAGCTTACCGAAATCACAAGTTCCGTAG
Organism: uncultured Lachnospiraceae bacterium; assembly: GCA_937872845.1. Classification (GTDB taxonomy): domain Bacteria; phylum Bacillota; class Clostridia; order Lachnospirales; family Lachnospiraceae; genus Eubacterium_Q. The sequence goes on from CALMUC010000210.1 coordinate 7,057, forward strand.
GAAAATGGTCCCCAGTTTTTCAAAAACTGAGTTGCCTTTCCGGAAATAGAGAAAAACCAGAAAAGCAGCACGACACCCATACCAATCCATCTGTTTCGAACCAGATTGCTGACAGTTACGGAAAGCACACTCCAAAACAAAACAGTTCCGGGAATCGCAATACAATAAATTCCAAACAAGGCACCGCCATCTAATTCTTCTGTCAGATTCACCGGTTTCTGCCAATAAAAGAGTCCATATGCCAACAAACTGATTCCAATCAGATAAGCTACCTGCACAAATAGTCTTTTATAAACTACCCCTGCCTGCTTTTTTAGATTATAAAGGCAGAATACTTCCGAGCGTTTGCTCTGCACTTCCACCAGATAAGTATCTGCACAGAAAACGACTGCCAGAAGCGAAACAGCTCTTTCTACTGCCTGCCCGATTTCATTCGCATATACAACAGGCTGGATTGCACTCAATATCACAACAAAAGCGATTGAATATGCAATTTTATAATATGGCATACATATTTTTACTTCTTTCTTCAATGTACTCTCCTCCTTTTCCACATCCACACCGCTATAAACATGAGCAGTATGGATGCTGCCACAAGAAGCAGTTGATTGAGATATACCTGATGTGGCAATTCCGTTTCAAAAAAATTCCCCGGAAATCGAACCATAATAGAGAATGGTCTTGCATGACACTGTCCTTTGCTATCCCATGTCAGCATATTAGAATAAATGATATAAAGAACCAGCGCCGGAACCGCTGGAAGCGGATTCTTAAACAGCAGCGCTGTAACCGCATACACACAGCAGATCATCAGGATGTTCGGCAGGACATACAGGATCGAATTCTGAACAAAATCCAGTATGTTCATAGCAAATCCTGATTTTACTGCCGTGGCATAACACAAAATGATAAATACGATATTCATAATGACCAGTGCCGCCGTCATAATGAGAAATCCACTGCTTATTTTCCCGGCAATATATTGAAAAGCCGTCATCGGTTTGGTGTGCAGCAATTCATAAGTATTTTTCCTCATATCCTGGAAAAATAAAAACGCT
>CALMUC010000211.1 GCA_937872845.1 uncultured Lachnospiraceae bacterium
GAAATATGTAGAAACACATGATCTGAGAAGAACACCTGACAGATTATATCTATCCTTGGGAGACAAAGAGGCAAAGACGCATAATCCGGTACTTAATACAGTTCAGGACAATACAGAATACATTGCTGAATATTACAGGAATAAAGGAATTGAAACCGTCTTTGAAATGAATGGCGGAAACCATTTCAAGGATGCGGCTCTTCGCAGTGCAAATGGTATCGCGTCGATTCTTAGATAAAATGGCAGATGAAAATGGAAAATATTATTTATGATAAATTCATGCAGAAGTCAGTGAAAATCCCGACAAGCTGCTATTGTTGAAAACAGCAGAACACTGACATTTTCGGAACTCCCGGACATAACAGGCAGAACTAAGGGGGTATTCTTAAAATGAATTGTGATGTTATCAACTATAATTTACAAATTATTAATTGGGTTAGAGTTATTCGGGCTGCTAAGACCCAGGTTTTAATGTTTTTGTTAAATGAATGTTTTGATACTGGATAGTGAGAGACGTAGTAGAAAATATATGCTGAAATGCAGATTCATAATAATATTGAATAAGATTAAATAAATAATCAGTTTTGTTGAGAAATGCATGGAAAAATGATAAAATAAAACTCATAACGGAGAATTGTATTCGTGACAAAAGTGTATATAGGGACGGCAGAATGATGCCATAAAAATGATTCTTTTTCAGTGGGGGGAAACTATCATGAAGATAAAAAAATCTAATTCATTTGCTGATAATATTCTCGTTTTTTTGTTGATACTCGGTATGATTTTATGTCAGATTCCATGTGATGTATTTGCGGAAGAAAACACCAGTACTTTGACGTTAAAAATGAATAATGTTGATATGACATTGCCTGCAGCCGGAGATTTCAGTAATGCACAAAAAGTTAAATATGGAGATCCAACGGCTCTTACATTGGAACCTTCAAGCGAATATTCCGGTGATGTAACATTTATGTATGTTGAGGGCAATGGCATTCCGGATGAATCTACTACATGGAAAATATGGACTCCGGATGTACACCCTACAGAACCAGGCAACTACTATCTTGGGTATCAGACCACTGTAAATAAAGTTGCCACTTATAAAGCAGACAGCACATACGGATTTACAATTGAAAAGGCACAGCTCGCTGCTCCTGCTGGTGAGGTATGGAGCGGAGGAAGCAAAGCTGTGTGGGACACTGTTGCAAAGACAGTATCCGGCACAAATCTTGACAGTGGTGCTGTCAGCGGATATGAGGTAAAACTCTATAAAGATGGTGCAGAGGTTAAAACTGTCACAACAACAGAAACATCTTATGACTTTACAGATGACATTAAAGCAGCATGTGGAGATTATACTTTTACAGCAGCAGCTGTTTCGGGTGTGACCGCACATTACACAAATTCAGCAGCAGCATCAAGCGGTATTACAAAAGCGGTTGCAGTTACAATAAGTAAAGACGGTGGAATCACATCTGTATCTCCTGAATCTGCAATTCTTGTCAGTGGAAACACTTCACTTGACAGTGTAGCAATTTCGGCTGTTGTTAAATCGGGCAGGACATTTGACTCATGGTCATCAAGTGATGCGGGTGTGGCGATAACTGATTCTTCTAAGGAATCTACAACGGCTACAGTACCTGCAGATTATTCAGGTGCAGATGTGGTAACTCTGACAGCAGCTACAGCAGATAAAACAGCACCTATAATAAAAACATTTACAGCCGGCACCGGAGATAAATATGGATACTTACAGGGAACGGCTGATGATTTGGGCGGAGGAATTACAGCATATACATTTTCCACAAAATCAGACAAAAGTTCACTTCAAGAATCGGACTGGACAGTACTTGACAATGCAGAAGAAAATGCCTCATGTGAGCAGAAAGTATCGGCGGCAGGTAAGTATTACTTCTATATAAAAGACAGCTCGGGAAATATTACCGGCAGCAATGATACAATTCAGGCAACAGAAGTAATCTATCATAATTATTATAGTAATAATAACGCAACTGATAAGACAGAATACATGGTCGGAAGCGAAGCACTTACGCTTGCCGATTCTTCAAGGACAGGTTACGATTTTGGAGGCTGGTATGATAACTCTGATTTTTCAGGCAATGCTGTAAGTGAAATAAATACACAGAGTGGCACTGCTGTTAATGTATATGGCAAATGGACCAGAGAAGTAGTTAAGATTTCTGCACAGCCACAGAATATTAATACAACATATGATGGGAAAAATCATGAACTTAGCGTTTCTGTCAGCAATACCGCAGGTACGGTTTCATATCAGTGGCTAAAAGGTGAAACAGAAATCAAAGGAGCGACAAGTGCAACTTATAATGTAAAGAATGTATCTGACAGCGGAAACTATAAGGTCAGAGTAACGGTGACAGTAGATGGCACGGATGTAACAGAATACAGTAATGTAGCAACTGTTGTCATCAGTAAAAAAGATCTTACGGTAACAGCAACAGATATAACTGTTACTTTTGGTGAAGCGGTACCTGATTATTCATTTACGGCTTCGGGGTTTGCCGGTTCTGAAAATGCAGATGTACTGACTGCTGGTACATATGAATGTGGCTATGTTCAGGGAAGTGGTGCAGGAAAATATGATATAACACCTAAGGACTTTTCTGCTGATAACTATGAAATAAGTTATGCAGCCGGAAAATTGACAGTTTCTGCTAAATCAATAGATGATTTGACTATTTCACTGGATAATTCTAATTATACTTATACCGGCAATGGAATAGAACCTGCAGTTACAGTAAAGGACGGCATGACAGATGTTGACAAGACCAATTATACCGTCAGTTATACGGACAATGTAAATAAAGGTACAGCAAAAGCGATTGTTACATTTAAAAATAATTATACAGGAGAGAAAACTCTTGAATTCACGATCAGCAAGGCGGACTTTACAGCTGAAGCTGACATTGCAGATTGGATCTATGGTAATAGTGCTCCTGAAACAAGTATTACTAATAATCCGGGATCAGGTAAAGTTAGTTATTATTATACAGATTCGGAAAATGGAGAAGGCACTACAATCAAACCTTCTGATGCCGGAAAGTATTATATATATGCCGAAGTGGCCGAAACCGCCAATTATAATAAATGTATAACTCCCAGAAAAGCATTTGAAATAAAAAAGAGATCAATCACTTTAACTGCTATGAGCAAAACATGGATATATGACGGCACAGCACATTCCAACAGTGATTATACTCAGACTGGAACAATGGCAGGAAGTGATGGATTCCAGAAGATTTTGGTTGAAGGCACTATTACTGATGCAGGAACAGTTGCTGATAAGGTTGTATATACTCTTACATCTTCAACTAATGCAAATAATTATGCCATCAATTGCATCGATGGAACGCTGACGGTTACCGCTGATACACTTTTGGTTCCGACTGAATGCAACTGGAGCAGCATAAGTGCGGGCACGGCAACGTGGATATGCGGCACTAAAGCAGGAGTGAATATATCATATAAAGTACAGCTTTACAGAGTGGGAACATCTGAAGCTATTGCTGAAGAAAATACAACTGATGATAGTTATGATTTTTCAAAAATAATAAAAGATGATTGCGAAAAGCAAACACAAAGTGGACAGTATTACTTCAGAGTCAGTGCTGTTCCGTCAGAAGAGAGCAATCAGAGCAACTACACAGCAAGCGCATATTCTGATGCATCAAAATATATCAATACAATAAAACTTACCACAGTTAAAGCAACTGGTATTGCAAACCTGACTGGTGTATCGGAAGGAATATCATATCTTATACAGGGCGAAACTGTGAAACTTTCTGCAACTCTTGATACAGGTTATTCATTTGCCAATTCGGTATGGACATCAAGTGGCGCAATATCTGTCGCCGATTCAGCTAAATCAATTACAACTATTACGGCTTCATCTTTAATTACATCTCCTGCTGAGGCCACACTTACTGCAAATTCAAATGATGATCTTCCGGTAATAGGAAGTTTTGATGCGAATTATGTGGAAGATGGCAAAGCTATTTTGTCATTGACAGCATCTGACTCAAAAGGAATCAGGGCATGGGCAATCACGAACAGCAGTGATGCACCTGAAGATACAGAATGGCAGACTTTAACTGACTCACAGACTGACATCACGGAAACTGTGACTGTAAGTACCAAAGGCACGTATTATGCATGGGTAAAAGATGGTATAAATGTTGTCGGTGGTGATAAATATAAGATAACAATATATCAGATTGGGTTTAATGGAAATGGCGGCACTGGTACAATGAGCAGCCTTCTTAAGATACAGAATAAGACATTGACGTTGCCGGCAAATAAATACACAAAGGAAGGATATACTTTCCAGACCTGGAAAGGCAGCACAGGATCATATGGAGATAGTGAAACATACGAGGCAAACAGTGATGACACATTGACTGCACAGTGGTCAAATCAGAAATTCAGTTATACTGTTGAATACTATTATATGGACACTGATGGCAGCTATCTGACTGCCCCATCAGAGACAAAAACATTTGAAGGATCATATGGTGATGTAATATCTACAGATAGTGATGAAATATTACAGAATAAAGCAGGACTCACCATTGACACATCAAAAAATGAGTCAATTACACTTACAGGAAACGGGGAAATTTTAAAAGTCTATTATCAGAGAAATAAATATACAATAACTTATTCTTACACAATTCCGGGTGATACAGCCGCGACATCAAAAAGTGTTGAATTTTATTATAACCAGAGTGTGACGGAAATAGATAAACCTTTAGCTGACGGATATACTTTTGTTGGCTGGGAATATGATGATTTCGGCACAAAGCCTGAGACAATGCCTTTGAGAAATATCAAAGCATCAGGAAGCTTCACAGCAAATGGAGCCACATATAATATCAATTATTATGAAAAAAATCTGACAGGAGATGCATATACCCTTATTGATTCTGCAACTGAAATCAGAACATCGAAACATGATGCCAAGATTTCATTTGCAAATAATGATGCTAATACCAAGTCATTCGAAGGATTTTCTGTGGAAGGAATCACTGTTACATCCGGATCAGCGGGTGGAAGCAATCCGAATGTGAACCTGCAGGCATCAATTACAGCGACGATATCTGCAATTGAAGGTCAGACTACCAATATTAATTATTACTATACACGAAACAAATATAAACTGACATTAAATGTTTATAAGGATAACAGGGAAACAAATATATATTCATATCCATCTGAAATAACTTACGGAACACCAATTACTGCTTCTTACTATGCAAACTATGGGAAGGATGACTGGACAAAAAACCGTACAGATATGGAAGAATATGTATTGGCAAGTTATGCGGACTGGAGTACAGGAAGTGCTCCGGCTACTATGCCTGCAGCTGATATTACTGTATCAAGAGATTATGAAAAGAATTTGAGCTCATTCCTTGTGGAGGTATATTACGAAAAAGGATATTCAGGTAAATATGAAAAACAGAGTATATTGACGTATTATGCTAAAAATGGTTCAACTGCAACGGTGGGTGACAGCGAAAGTGATACAGTTAATATAGAAGATTTTAAAAATTATATTTATGATTTCACTCAATATGAATATGACAGCAGCAATACTAATAATATAACAAGTGGTACGGTCACAAGTGATGGTACCATGAAACTGAAGGTGTATTTCAAAGGCAAGCAAACAGATACAACTGTAAATTATTATTACCGCAGCGGAACAAATAGTATTCTGATTGGCTCTGTAAAGATAAACGGCAATGTTGGTATGAATTATTCATATAATCCAGCAATGCTATTTGGAACAGTAAACGATACACCGTCTCCGGTTGAGGGGACATATACGAGCAATAATCAAACAATAGGCGGTATATCAGCAGAAAAATATGATTTTTTGAGTAATAAATATGTTATATTTGTCAGCGGATATTATTATGATGGTGAAAGCAACTGGCCGGGCGGAGGATATATCTATGATGCTGATGGACTGGCAGCGACCAAGACAGCTACATATGGCTACGGTGAAATGGCTTTAGGTAAAAATTATGCCAACCGGATGAATATTTATTATGCACCGGTTCCGCAAAAAACTCAGTACTATCTGGATGTAGTGCATACACCTTATAATTATCTTGCCAAAGCACCGGCTGAAGATAAAAATCTTCCGCTGACTGTTGTGAATGGTGGCACAACATACAAAATACGTGTGACAAATGAATCAAATATATATGAGGCTTCCTGGGAAGACGATACGGCAAAGGATTATTCCGGTTATCCTGGCGGAACATCATTGAACGGAAAATGGAAAGTTACTGAGCCGAGAACTTTGAGATCTGGCTGGCATGAACTGACTATTGGAAGTAACACATATTACACAGATGATAATGATGATGGAGATTATATTTATCTGGCAGATACTGCAAACCAGTTTTATGAGGGACATTATGCATCATATAATTTTCTTGATGCCCAAAAAAATCCGGATAAACTTGGTTATAGCACTGTGGAGGATTATTTAAGTAAATATAAGACTGAACATAGTGACAGTGGAAATACTGACACCTATGACGATTACACCAATGGAGCATACATATATAATGGCGGATTCAATGGTTTTATGGGTGACAACAGTACTTACACTTTCACATATAGATACAAGATAAAATATAATCTTACATATTATCTTTCAAATAAATATAAAACTGTTGCTTATCCGGGAGGTACAGAGGTAACACCTGAGACATACTCGGATACATTCAGCAGTAAGGATGGCTGTACAATTGTTTGGTACACTGACAGTGCATTCAAAAATCATGCCGCAAAATTTACTATAAACTCCAATACCATGCTTTATGGTCGATATGAAAGAAATACTGTTACATATCATAAGTATGCATATTATCAGCTTGGCGATCCGGTAAGCATAGAAGATACTTCAACGTTGTATATTACAAAAGATAATATAAATTTATTCAAGTCGGATATTACCAGTAAATCAACTTCTGAGGCGGTAGATTTTACTGACGGTGTCGGAACTACATCAAGTAAAACTGTAACGACTACTAAATACTATTATAAAGGTGATCTGGTAATGACAGATGTTGTGAGTCCTGTTCTCACATACACAGAAGTATCTATAGACCCGGCAGATGAAAAATATGTTGTGTCAGGATTCAATTATGAAGAAACTAATGCAAAAAATGTTCTCAATCAGACAGTTATCGCTGACGGAACAGGTTTGAGCATATACTATGCAAGAAATGTACACTCGGTCGTTAAAATTACGGATGCACAAAAAACAGGTTCAGCCGTAACTGATTATTATAGATATGGACATACAGTATCGATTGATGCGCCGAAGAAAAACGGATATCAGTTCAAAAACTGGATATGTAAAATCAAGGATGCATCTACGGGTGAATGGTCTGACTGGACTGAAGCCCCGACATTTGGTACGGACGGCAGTGGTTCATTTATAATGCCGGACAAATCACTGGAAATGACGGCAGTCTGGGAACCGGCAAGTTTTGATACAACTGTAATTCATTATTTCCAGAATAAGGATAAAACTTATGGTAAAGATACACTTAAACAGTTTGCAACATATAACCAGAGTTTCACCACAGTTTCAGTTGATGGAACAGATGTAAATGCATGTGAATTTATCAATGGTGGCAATGTAGTCGGTATTGCTGTGCCGGAATCACTGAAAACTGGCGGAGATGCTTCTAAACTTTCAGATTATGACAAGGTTACATATTATGAATATAGTGGGTTGGAAAGTAAACCTTCTGTAAATTCAAATGATGCATTTGCAATTGTCATTAAACAGAAATGCAATTCTGAAGAAGTTGTAAAGTGTGATGCGTACAAGCTTACTAACAGCGCATTTGTCTATGATTATACTATTTTTGAAAATAATAGTAATACTGCAACTCTAAGAGGAAGTGATACATTTACTTCGATTTTTGGTATGAACCTTGCATATTACTATACAAGGAACAGCTACAGTATTGATGCAGTATCCAAAGTCTCTGACGGCGCAGCAGAAAGCGGAGCAACTATAACCGGTGCAGGACAATATTTTTACAGAAGTGATGCAGTCATCAGAGCTATCGTACTGGATGGATATACTTTTAAAGGCTGGTACAAAGCGAAGGATGTACTGGAAGGTTACGATGATTCTGCTGCAGTTACACTTGACAGCTATAATCTCAAAAGTGATATTTCCGGCGTGGAAAAAATATCTGATTCTGCAAGCTATACGGTAAAGGTTGATGCTGCAAGTAATTATGTTGCAGTAGTAGACCCGATTGTACCTTTGTCTTCGGATAACACAATTACTATAAGTGGAGGAAATTCATATAAATACGGATATTCGAAGAGCGATATAACAGCACTTAATGCAAATGTTACAACAGATACGTATGATTATGTATCGTCATATCAATGGTATGAAGGTGACAAGAAAATAGAAGGAGCAACAACATCAGCATATCTGATACCGACAGGTAAGGCTTCAGGGTCTTATAATTACAAATGCGTGGCAGTTATAAAAAACAAATACAATGGCAGGAATATTGAAATTTCTTCAGAAAATTATACTGTTACAGTAGGAACTGCAGGCATCACTTATAAGGAAACTGATTACAAAGGAATATATGACGGTCTGGCGCATGGTATTGATATTACTGTAGATAAGACCAATGCCGCAGATCTTGACTATACAATTTATTACAGTACAGATAAAGAATTGACAGCAGAAAATTATCAGACTGATGGAATAACCGAGGCTCCTGTATTTACTGATGTAAAAATGACTGATGGTGCTGTGGCTGGTTATACTGTGTATTACTATATTCACAGCAAAACTAAAGATTATCAGGATATTGCCGGAAACGGCACAGTAACAATCAGTCCAAAGACAATAACACTGAAATCTGTCAGTGCAAAAACTTTTGCCAAAACCTATGATGGCAGTAATAGCATAACAGGCGATGCACTTACTAGTCTTGAAAAGGAAGGCTATTATGCATTCATAGGGCTGACAGCGGCAGATGCAGACAATGGATATATTATCAGCTGTTCTGCGGAGTACAACAGTAAGGATGTAAAAACTGCAGATGTCATTACGCTTTCAGATATAAAGCTGACTGATAAAAATGGAAATATAAATAGCAACTACATTCTCAGCAGTGGTTATACATTGAAAATCCCTGGTATTGTTACACCGAAGAAAATAGCAATAAAATGGGGAAGTAATGCTTTTACGTATAATGGAACGGCTCATATACCGGAAGTGAATCTTGCAGAAGGTGCTGCACCTGTGACTGGTGAAAATGTTACGGTAAAAGCCCAGGGAGCGCAGATTAATGCTGGAACATATACAGCAAGCGCTTCATTTGTTGCCGATGACAGTTATGATATAAACAATTATCAGATAAGTGGTGACAGCACTTGTAACTTTACGATTGCAGGGAAAGAACTCAGCATAACTCCAAAAAACAATGAGGTGACTTATGACGGACAAAATCACAAGATTATAGAATTTGATGTTAATGGACTGTCAGATGGACAGACATATACGGCTGAAACAGATAAAACTGATAATAAAAATGCTGGAACGTATACTGTTAAAGCTGTTAACGGAAAAGTGTTCTCTTCAGATGGGAAAGATGTTACAGATAACTATACTATAAGTTATGGATCAGCAAGTCTTGTAATAAAACCTAAGGCTGTCACGTTTTATGGGATAACTGCAAATGATAAAATCTATGATGGCAGTAAGGCAGCAGCACTCGATGTAAATGAACTGAAATTTGACGGAATAGTTGACGGAGATAATCTTATTCTCTCAGAATTAAAGGGGACATTTGATACAGCAAATGTAGGTAAAGACAAAACTGTTACTATTTCAGGAGCGGTTCTGGCTGGAACATCAGCAGCTAATTATACCATGTCAGAAACAGGAAATCAGATGACAGCCACGGCTTCAATAAGTCAGGCTGAATTGACAGTAACGGCGGCAGATGTAAGTACTATCTATGGGAACGATGCAGCATTTACATCTGAAATCACAGGTTTTATAAATGATGAAAACAGTGACACAGCTAATGTTTCGGGGAGTGTTGTTTACAAAATAAAGAATAGCAGCGGTTCAACTGCTGCATATGATAAAACTACTGCCGCAGGTACATATGAGATCGGAAGAGCACACGTCTGA
>CALMUC010000212.1 GCA_937872845.1 uncultured Lachnospiraceae bacterium
TTTAAATTCCCTGAATCAAGAATTGCAACAGATGAATTGGCATGAGTAGCAATCTCTGCTGCAGCTATCTTTGTATACATTCCACCTGTTCCAACTTTTGTAATTGTACCTTTAGCCATATCTTTCAATGACTCATCTATTTTATCTACTACAGAAATTCTCTTTGCTTTTTTATTTTTTCTCGGATCATCTGTGTAAAATCCATCAATATCAGTTAAAAGCACAAGCAAATCTGCGTCAACAAGTGTTGCAACAATTGCAGAAAGTGTATCATTATCACCAAAATCTATTTCTTCAGTTGCCATGGTATCATTTTCGTTAATTACTGGTATAATTCCAAGATCAAGAAGCTGTTTTAACGTATTTTCAGCATTATTTCTTCTTTCTTTTGATGTTATTGCATCAAATGTAAGAAGAACCTGTGCTGCCTTATGATTATATTCCTGAAACAACTTATAATAGAGCATCATAAGCTCAGCCTGTCCAATTGCCGCACATGCCTGAACCATAGATAATATTTCAGGACGCCTGTTAAGACCAAGAATTTCTCGTCCAACTGCAATAGCACCTGAAGACACCAGAATTACATCTTTGTCCTGATTTTTGAAATCACTAAGTATTCTTACAAGTTTTTCAATTTTAACCAGATCTAGTTCACCTGTTTCAGGATGCATAAGTGAAGAGGAACCCACCTTTACAACAATTCTTTTTTTGTTTTTTATTTGATCTCTTGGTGAATCCATCATATTTGTTTTCCTTCTCTTTCTGTTTTTATTTATTAAAATATCTTATTTTCACTTATTACTTTTTACAAAAAATTCTATTTTATTATCAAATATCAAGTAAATATTTTGCCGCCATCTCTGCTGCCCTTATACCATCCTGTGCTGCGCTTGTTATTCCTCCGGCATATCCTGCACCTTCTCCCGATGGGATAATCCCCGGAAAATTTTGTGCCATAAAATTTTCATCTCTCAAAATTTTCACAGGTGAAGATGTTCTTGATTCTACCCCAGAAAGAATTGTATCAGGATTGTCATAGCCCTTTAATCTTCTGCCAAAATCATATATTGCCTCAACTATAGCATCTCTGACATATAGCGGTAAACAACTGCTTATATCTGAAAAAACATATTGCCCTTTCATCTCCGGTTTAACTTTACCAAGTTCCTCAGTTTTTACACCGTTTTTAAAATCTATTAATTTCTGCAAAGGAATTTTGCCTGCTCCGGCATAATAAAATTTCTTCTCAAGCTCTTTTTGAAAATTTATTGCATCTTCTGCAGTATTTCCAGGAAAGTCATCAGGTGTAACATTTACTACAATTGCAGAATTAGAATTTTCGCTTCCTCTGTCATGATAACTCATTCCATTGACTACAAGTGATTCAGGATCACTTGATGCATTTACAACATAGCCTCCAGGGCACATGCAAAAAGAAAAAACAGAACGACCGTTTGAGGCATGATATGTAAGTTTATAATCAGCCGCCGGAAGAAGTTTTGAATATTCTTTTCCATACATTGCTTCATTTATTACTTCCTGCGGATGTTCAATACGAAGACCTATCGCAAACGGTTTAGGTTCAAAATTGAAATTATGATTGATAAGCATTTTAAATGTATCTCGTGCACTGTGTCCGATTGCCAGAATTACACATCTGGTCAAGATTTCCTTATTGCCTTCTGGAGTTTTTAAGATTAATCTGTAATTTTTATTTTCAGCCTTAGAAATATCAATAAGACATGTTGAAAAATGTATTTCTCCACCAAGACAGATTATAGTTTTTCTTATATTCTGCATTACATCTTTTAAAACATCTGTGCCTATATGGGGTTTTGAAAGATACTCGACAGATTTATCTGCCCCCATTTCATGAAAAATATGAAGAATCTCTGCAAAAATTCCATATTTATCTTTATTCCCAGTAAAAAGTTTTCCATCCGAAAATGTTCCTGCTCCACCTTCACCAAATGACACATTACTTTCTGGATTTAGTTTTCCATAATTCCAAAATGTTTCTACATCTTTTGTACGTTTTTCAACATCTTTGCCCCTTTCTATTACTATAGGGCAAAAACCTGCTTTTGCAAGCATAAGAGCAGCTAAATAACCTGCTGGACCAGCTCCAACAACAACAGGTCTTTAACAACCATCAGTTTTACCTGTTGATTTAAATGGAAATTCATATTTGTTTTTATTTGTTAACATAACATTTTTATTGTTTACTCTATTCACTAATGCTTTTTCTTTTTCATTTGAATAATTTAACCCAACAGTATAAAGATAATGTATCTGATCATGACGTCTGCAATCGAGAGATTTTCTTATAATCTTAAAATCAGATATTTGACCATTTTTTAAAATTCTTGAAATTTTTTTTGCCAATATTCCATATTCATCTTCAGACTCTTCAATTATATTTAATTTTAAATTTTTAATTTCAATCATAATTTACTTGTCATATTCCTTTACATTTTTACATATGTTATATATGTTGTTTAGTTATCAATATCCATATGTATACCTGCATTAATTCCTGAACAAAAACTAAACATTAAATTATATCCGCCGCATTTCCCTATTGAATCAATTATCTCACCTGCTGCATAAACACCTGACGTTCTGTTTAAATGCATAGAACAAGGATTAATTTCATATGTTGAAATACCTCCATCTGACGCCTGAGATCTTTCAAATGTTAATTTTTCAACAGCAGTAACTGTCCAATCTTTTACTCCATGTATAAACATAAGAAGATCATTATCGGATATATCCTGTATACAATCATTTAAATCAAAAGAGCTTTTTTGTTTTATCATGAATTTTGCAAGTTTATCTGGCAGATAACTCGTAAAAACACCCAAAACAGAGCGTCTTACATTTATTTTTCTTATATTATGAAATATAACCTCATCTGACTTATCTGGAATTAAGTCTATATGAATTTTTGATTCAGGTTTAACTTTAACTGAAATATTAAAAACGACAATTCCTGATATTCCATATTCTGTGATTTGCAATTGACCTTTTTCTGAGATTCTATTATTATCTTCTTCAACAAAAATAGTTACATTTATACGTTCTCCGGCGATATCACCAAAATTCCCTTCACATTTTATAGGACATAAAGCTGGTTCAAACTCTCGAAAAGAAATATTTAAATCATTCATAAGAGCATAAATTTTGTCTGGTTCAGAAGCTCCTAAATCTGGTGCCGCCGGGCTTCCACATGCAAGTAAAATTTTCTTTGCATAAAATGAAGAATCCGATGTCACAATATTATATTGATTTTTCTCTTTATCAAATATTATTTTATTGACATCACATTTTTCTTTAATCAATGCTCCATTTGATACAGCATAATCTCTGAGTGCCCATACAACACTTGAGGCCTGATTACTTACAGGATACATATATTCATTTTTTTCTGAAATTGCAACACCTATAGATAAGAAAAAAGCTTTTACTATATCTGAAGGTGAATAGTTTGTTTTTTTGCATGAAAACAAATTTAATTCTTTAAAAAGCTTTTCACTTTCATTAAAAACTTCAAAGGGAAACATATTTCCATAATAATCTGAATAAGAAATAACGGCATTTGCAAGATTGCATCTGCCGTTACCTGTCGCATATAATTTTGTTCCCGAGATCGGAAGAGCGTCGTGTAGG
>CALMUC010000213.1 GCA_937872845.1 uncultured Lachnospiraceae bacterium
GAATGTTGAGTTTTGTAGTCGTGTGGAGTCGAGCCATCTCTACGTTGATGGTTTTTATTTATCTTGCTGCTATCAGTAAGATAGGAGTTGATGCATCAAAATGTATTGCTTTTGAAGATAGCGAGGCAGGTGTTAAAGCCGCATTTGCAGCAGGAATCAGACATATTATTTTAGTGACAGGCGATAGATGCGATGATTCATTGAAAGATATGCCTGGAGTGTACAGTGTGATAAATGATTTCACTGAACTTTCTCCTGAAAAGTTTAAATAAAGTATAATAAAATGTGCAAATTATAAATAAAAGATAAAACAAGATATCAATAAAAATATTAATAAATTAATGATATAGATGAGCAATGAAATAAAATGATTAATAGAATAAAATTTAAAATAAAGATAATATTGAAATTTTCTATGCTTTGAGAGACTGGTTATTTATGATATTATATGACATGCAATGTAATCTGATGCAACTGGAGGATGGAAGATTTGGGAAATCAGAATCATTTTAACAAGGATGACATAAAAAAGGGACTTATATTGTCAGGGGCTCTTTGCATTGTTGTCCTTTTTTATTTGTTTATTGGGAAAATTGGAATTATTCTGCACTTTTTAGGTAAATTATTAAATGCTATGTCAGCAATAATAGCAGGATGTGTTATAGCATTTTTGATAAATCCAATAGAAAATATGCTGGAAACTGCATTTAGTAAATTATTTGCGTGGATATCAAGGAACAAAACAAGAAAAAATCACAAAGGAACAGCCACTAAGGCGGCTAGAAACCTTGCGGTGGCTGGAGCCATTATTATTTTTCTTGCATTAATTATAGGATTTTTATGGATACTTATCCCCCAGCTTAGAGACAGCATTTTAAAATTATATGACAATATTCCATCATATATAAAAAGCGTTGAGAAATTTATGAATAAATTCCTCAAAAATAATAAGGAAATTGAAAAAGCGGTAAGCGGATATCTGGATAGTATAGAAACAAATTTTCAAGATATAATAACAAAAAAATTATTACCGAATATGGATACAATAATTAAGACAATTTCAAATGGAATTGTAGGCGGAGTAAAATTTATTTCGAATTTTATCATTGGAATAATTGTGGCAATATATATTCAGTCAAGTAAACATACATTGGGAGCACAATGCAAAAAAGTTATATATGCCGTTTTTAATAAGGAACGTGGAAACAAAGTTTTATATGGGCTGGAACGTGTAAATGGAATATTTGGCGGTTTCATAAATGGAAAAATAGTAGATTCAGTAATAATAGGACTTATAACGGCAGTTTTCTGTAATCTTGTTTCTATGCCATACGCAGTTCTGATAAGTGTAATAGTTGGTGTTACAAATATAATTCCATTTTTCGGACCCGTAATAGGAGCTGTTCCATCTGCACTTCTTGTGCTTGTGGATTCACCTAAAATGTGCGTAGTATTTGTTATATTTGTCATTATTCTTCAGCAGATAGATGGAAATATAATAGGACCGCTTATATTAGGTGATTCGACAGGACTTTCAGGTCTGTGGGTGCTTTTTTCAATATTGGTAGGTGGAAATTTATTCGGATTTACAGGTATGTTACTCGGGGTTCCAGTATTTGCATGTATATATGCATTGTTTACAGTTATGCTTAGAGATAAGCTGAAAAAGCGTAAATTGGTTAATAACACAGATTTCTATATAAATCTTCGCGGATTTGATAAAAATGGAAATGCGGTTCATGGCCCTAAAATAAAAAAAGAGTCAGCAAAAGCCAAAAAGAAAAGAATGAAGAACATGGAACGGCTTCAGTGGGCAGAAAATATGATAGGCAAAGTTACTCATGTCAAAAATGTAAAATCAGATAATACAGAAATTTCAGATAATGCAGAAACTTCTGCTGAAGTGGATATGATTAAAAACCAATTAAAAGATGAACATGATAATAATGATGAAATTGGTAAGACTGATCATATAGAAAAAAATGATACATGAACTAAAAAATATTGATGGAATAGAACTGATTATGCTATAATTTCAGTTTGTAATGTGACAATTCAGGAGGAATAATAAAATGGCACAATATAATCATAAGTTGATTGAACCTAAATGGACTAAACGCTGGGAAGATAATCCTGTCAATGTAAATGATGGTAAAAAATCTAAGTATTATTGCCTTGATATGTTCCCATATCCTTCGGGGAATGGTCTTCATGTAGGACATTGGAGAGGATATGTTATTTCTGATGTATGGAGCAGATATCAGATTATGAATAATAAATATGTAATTCACCCTATGGGATGGGATGCATTTGGTCTGCCTGCAGAAAATTATGCAATAAAAAATGGAGTTCATCCTTCTATTTCCACTGAAAAGAATATTTCGAATATAAAGCGTCAGATTAAACAGATAGGAGCAGTTTATGACTGGGATTTGGAAGTAAACACAACTGATCCTAAATATTATAAATGGACTCAGTGGATTTTTGAGCAGATGTATAAAAATGGACTTGCTTATGAAAAGAAAATGCCAATTAACTGGTGTCCGTCATGTAAGACAGGTCTTGCAAATGAGGAAGTAAAAGAGGGCTGCTGTGAACGATGTGGCTCAGTTGTTACTAAGAAAAATGTTCGTCAGTGGATGCTTAAGATTACGGCATATGCAGATAGATTGATTTCTGGTCTGGATGATGTAAAATGGCCAGAAAAAGTCAAGAAAATGCAGAAAGAATGGATAGGAAAATCTCAAGGGGCAGAAGTAAACTTTAAAATTGATGGTAAAGATGAATCAATAACAGTTTATACCACACGACCGGATACACTTTATGGAGCAACATTTATGGTGGTTGCACCAGAAGCTGAAATTGCAGGAAAACTTTATACACCTGAGACGGAAGAAAATGTAAAGGGATATATTAATCAGACATCTCAAAAGTCTTCTGTTGAGCGAATGGCTGATCATGAGAAAACAGGTGTATTTACAGGAAGTTATGCATTAAATCCATTAAATGGAAATAAAGTCCCAATCTGGCTTTCCGATTATGTTCTTGCTGATTATGGTACAGGAGCTATTATGTGTGTTCCTGCTCATGATGAAAGAGACTTTGAATTTGCAAAGAAGTTTGATCTCCCTATAATTCCTGTTATTTCACCTGATGGGAAAACATCAGATGAACTTACAGAGCCATACATTGGCAAAGGAATAGTTATAAATTCTGGTGAATGGAATGGAATGGATTCAGATGAATTAAAGAAGAAGGCTCCGCATATTATTGAACAAAAAGGGTTTGGAAAGGCGAAAACGAATTATAAGCTTAGAGACTGGGTATTTTCACGTCAGAGATATTGGGGAGAACCAATTCCAATTATTCATTGTCCTAATTGTGGTGAGGTCCTTGTGCCTGAAGACGAACTTCCGCTTGAACTTCCGGCAGTTGATAAATATGAACCGACA
>CALMUC010000214.1 GCA_937872845.1 uncultured Lachnospiraceae bacterium
CTGGAGTTCAGACGTGTGCTCTTCCGATCCTGTAATTTCAACAATTGGTATATCAAAAATATCAAATTTATTTTTTTCAATCAGCTGAAGAAGAAGATCCAGTGGTCCTTCAAACTTTTCTAATTTAAAATCAATATCCTCTATTTTATTCATACTATATTTTACTTTTCCATATAATGATTAATTCTATTTATATCTTATTATTTCAAACTGAACAACTTAAGTTTCTAATAATTTATATTTTTTTTCTTTACAACAGTATGTTGTCTTATATATTCAAGCATTTTAAGGGTGTATTCAGAATTGAATGTAAGACCATCTGAAGATGCATCCGGCGGAAGATATCCGTCTGTTCCTGTAACAGAAGCTGCTGTGTCAAGATATATAACATTCCCCTCACTTTCACAAAGTGAAAGAAGAGCATCATTAAATGTCTTAATAGTTGTATTATTATAAATAGTATTTTGTACAGCAGCAGATGTCGGTGCAATATTTTCCACATAAATAACTGCATTGGGATTATGAACAACAATTATATTAATAAGTTTCGTAATCTTTTCTATAAAATTGGAAACATCTGGCATTCCAATATCATTAAGTCCAAACGAAATATAATAATTATCGTAATCTGTTGAATTAACTGCTTGTTCTATAGTTACCATCTGCCCATTAAGACTTATCGTTGCATTTTCATCAACACTTCCTACATTAACATCATATCCTGCAAATGAATGAAAATCAGTGAGTCCTCCATATACAGAAAGACACATTGTACGTCCATCTCCTATAAATACTGTTTTATCAAAATAAGAGTCATCAACTCGTGCATTGTATTTATAAATAGATTTATTAAACCAGTCTTTTCCTGCTACATCCTGTTTAACGGCATCCCCCTGAGACGCATCTGTTAAAGTTCCATCTGAAACTATCGAATCTTTTCTTGATACTGAATATATTGCATCCGAATCTGTTGCATCAAAATCATATGGAACAAGATTTTCTTCTCCCATATCTGCTTCAGTTGATGTAAGAACACTCTTCCATTTTCCGTTTATATAACCATTGTAATAACATATAATACAAAATCCTACTAATGCAAATGTAAGAACAGCTATCAATTTTTTCCAATATTCTGGCATAGAGGTTCCCCCATGTTATTTCCAGGTTAAAGATACAACCTCATTTTTCTTATCACGTGTCAATAAATCATGTAATGCATACTTTGCCGAATAATTTTCAAACAGAATTCTGTTTACCATTTCGACTATTGGCATTGACACATTATTTTCATGTGCAAGTTTAAGTGCAGCTTTAGCAGAATATACACCTTCTACAATCATCTTCACTTCATCCATGGCTTCATGATATGTTTTTCCCTGCCCTATCAAGAATCCAGCTTTGCGGTTCCTACTATGAGTTGATGCACAAGTAACTATTAAATCACCAATTCCGGACAGTCCTGAAAATGTTTCAGCAGCTCCTCCCATTTTTGTACCTAATGACTGGATTTCCATTATTCCACGTGTAATAAGTGCAGCCTTTGTATTATCTCCACAACCGAGTCCATCTGCCATTCCAGCAGCCAATGCAATAACATTTTTCAGCGATGCACCAAGTTCAACACCAACAACATCAGGACTTGTATAAACCCTGAAAAAATCAGTCATAAAAACATCCTGAACAAGTTTTGCAAGTTCTGCATCCTCACTTGCTGCAACT
>CALMUC010000215.1 GCA_937872845.1 uncultured Lachnospiraceae bacterium
TCTGAAAGGAAGTCTCAGCGATAAAAAGGATGTGGATTTCTACAACTTTTCCATTCCATTTAATCGAACCATACAGAATTATTTTGGGGTTCAAATATACATGGACATGCCGGAAGGCTGTGATTATGACCTCACCTTATATGATGAATATGGCAATCAGGTCGGAAAGGCAGAATGGGACGGGGAAGGACGTAAAACACTGACCATCCCGAACTGGGATACAAATACCAATAAATATTGTATCAAAATAGAAAACAAAAATGGGGAAGAAGTTTCTCCGCATGATTATTATAAAATCAGTTTCAAGGTTACGGAAAATAAAGAACAGGAAAAGACCGATGCCATAAGGGAGGCATTCGGGAACCTTCACGGTGCATACAGCCGGAAAGATGAAAATTGGAGGGAATACCTCGACAAATATAATGAAGTCCTGATGGATACAGAGAAAAATTATACAAAAGAAATGGAGAAACTCCACCAGAAGCAGTTTGAAAGTCTGCCGGAAGAAAAACAATACAAAGGCGGGCGCACAGTGGATGAATTGTTGCAGGACATGGCAGAAGGAAAGACACTGGATGATGCGGAAACGGAGTATGTGAAGATTTTTGCAAACCTGAAAGATTTTGAGAAAGCACAGCAGAAGGCGGAACTGAAAAATGATTTTTCCGAGGATTTTGTAAAGGATCTGGAAAGCAAAGGTATCTCCCGTGATGAGCTGGAGGGAATGCAGATAAAGATTGAAAGCAATGGGAATGTAACAGTGAGCGGTATCGAAGATAAGGAAGTCCGGGAGCAGGTTCAGAAACTGGTAGAGGAAAAGTACAGTGACCGGATGTATCAGTATTACACAGGAATTGCTGACAGTGTGGGAAATCTGTCGTCCAATACCTATCAGTATGCCACGGATGTGCAGGAAGTCAGGCGTTACTTAAAAGGGGTTACGGGAGAAGATATTTCTCTGGAGAACCTTTATCTGACACCGGACGGAAAAATTGGCGGGTTGCCGGAAAAAGCCGCTAATCTGATCAACAAAACAAAAGACAATGCCAAGATAGAGCGGATAAAGGATGCATTGATAAATATTATAGGACATAACCGGATAAGTGGTGATCTGGGGATTCCTGATTTTACTTCGGAGTTTCAATTCAGCAATGGAGCGTTCTCTGTGGCAGACAGTGGTTTTACGGTGGATATGGCGGCATTGGATAGAAGGCTGACGCCCCAACCGCATGATAACATGTATTCGGATATGTATGAGTACAGTTTCAGAAAAGTATTATGATTATGAAAAGTAATTATACACAAGGAGAATGAACAGATGGTAATAACCCGCACAGTAGAGATGCATGCGCAGCTTGTGGGATATGATTTTAAGAAAAAAGGTTTACCCACTGATAAAAATATTGCAGTAGAAAATAGTAAAGTTTCCAATGATTATTTCTGGAAAACAAATAAATATACGGATCAGGATGTGTTTGGAAGAACACTGGATCTGACGGCACTTATCAATAAGCCGGACGGATATTTAAAGGGAAGTTTATCGGATACGGAGGATGTGGACTATTACGAATTCAATATTACAGAGTACCGGGCATTAAGTTTCGCGAAGGATACCTATAATAAGGATATTACGATCACTTTAGATCATATACCGGAAATAATGTATATAAAGTTGATGATTTAGGCAGATATTATATGTTTGCATAAGATATATATACAAGTATGAAACTATAAAAATATAGTATGTTTTATGTGGTAAAAATATTGTATTTATGAGACTTTTGGTATTTCACAAATACCTAAGAAAAAATAAAGTAGAGGAGAGTGTATATTATGAATATTGATTACAGTCAGTTTTACAGAGGAACAACGAATATTCCCTCATATGGGAATGGTATATATAAGAAAGACACCCTTGTAAAGTATGAATTTAACACTACAGATGAACATGGCAATAAGATTATGGACAAGATGTCAAGGGAAGAAACCCTGCAGGCGATGAAGGACATCGGTTCGCAGTATGGAGATGCGGTTATTGTTGAATTTTCGGGAGATGGAATGGCTGCACTTGTGGAAAACAAGAAAGGTATAGTGGATGCCAATGTAACACAGGAGCAGCGGGAATCAATGGAGGCGAGAAATGCAGCGTTCCAAAAAGAAATTACGCAGGATGATAACTCACTAGAACTTCCGGCATATTCCGGAATGTATGGTGCAGACAAGGCGGTTGCATCTGCGGTGGAGAACTGCAGCAAAGAGGAACAGGGATTTGTGTATGATATCATCCGTCAGAATTTCCTTGTTGGAAATACTGGCTCTATGACAGAGGAAGAACGGCAGGCAAATATTTCACTTGGTATGAAAAAAGCGGAATATGCGGCAGAGAATTTTATCCCGGAAGATAGCAGAAAATCATTTTTGGAAGCGATGGAGTCTATCGCAAAGCTTGCGAGCGCAGGAAAAGCTGACAATAACGGAAATATGGACTATGGAGTAGGGAAAGGTACATATCTTGGACATGGTAGCAATCTTGTAAAGACTACAAATGCGCTTGATATGATGAGGACGATGGACGGCAGTGCATACACGGAATATCAGAAGATTAGTAAAGAAAGCAGCAATGAGGACAGACAGCTTAATGCATTAAAATACCTTACAAATTGGTATGAAGGGGCAGTGAAAAAGAATCCTTCGATGGTTGATAATTACGAAAAGCAGTCGGAGGAATATGTGGAGAAAAATGTAAAAGATCAGAAGCTGGATGCAACTTTTTCAGATATAAAGACAGAGAATAAAGCGGCTTTTTTTGAAAGTCTGAAAGTGTTCCAGAATAATAATCCTAATTTTCTCTCATCTCATCAACC
>CALMUC010000216.1 GCA_937872845.1 uncultured Lachnospiraceae bacterium
TTTGATTGTCAGAATATTTGCGTTTTGTTGTATTAAAGTTTCTGTAGTAAGTTAGCGAGTCAAATCCTCCAGCTTTAGTTCGTGTATCAGTATATTTATCTTCTTTTGATATTTTGCCTTCATAATCTATTTCACCAGATTGAGCATTTAATAAAATTCTAAACCATCCAGAATCTGTACAATTTTTAGCATAAAACTCCCATTCAACACCACATTTTCCATAATAATTTAGAATTAATAAGTTTTTGTTTTCTACGCATATATCTGTATATCCTAGTTTTTCTAGAGTTTTATTTGCTTCTTCTTGAGTAAATTTTGGTAAGGTATTTATTTTGTTTTCGATAGGGAAATAACTAGAACATAAAGAATCTACTTTTCCATTTTCATCCGCTGATATAGTAACTGAATTTTCAAACACTTCCATACCTTCATATACCTGATTAAACTCAAATTTATATCCAGTCCCAACACAATGGACTTTCTTTACCACCAATTCTGAAAAAGGATCTTTAATTCCCAATGCAGATTTAATATTGTATAAGCACATTAGTGCTTTATCATAGGAGTCAACTTTAACTGTACTGAAAGTTCCATAAATTTTTTCTATATATCCATAATCATTTACATCAGTCACATAATCTTTATCGTCCTTGTTCATTTCATCTATGTCAGTTATTGAGAAATCTGTTAATTTATCTTTATTTACAAGATTTTTACCTTTGACTTTAAGAGAAAAATCTTTCTTATATTCCTTCCCGTTATATTTTATATGTGCAGTAACCTTTACATCCTTATCTTCTATATCTCTAATTACAGCTCCATCTGATTTTATTACAGCTTCATTAGAACTTGTCCACTTAATATCGCATTTTTGTGGTTTTATGTTTTCAAATTGTAAATTATCGATTACTGAATTAGGACAATTGCCATCTTTATAATCAATAACAGCATAATCTGTAATATCAGATGAAACAAATTCTGGTTCATCTTCATCATTATATAAATCCGTATAATCTTCCTCATAGTTTGATAAACTTATAATTTCAGGTTGAATAGAACTATTCCCGTTACTGCAAGAAAAACCGAATTGTACTTTATTATTGCTCTCAATATTTTGGTTATATGGCATATAACTTATTACATAATGGTTTTCTTTATGGCTAATAATTTTAGCATTCCATATGTTGTCAATTTCGTTTTTCCAATCAAATTCAATACTCCAATCTTTGATACATTGATCAGACTTATTATTAATGCAAAATTGGCCTGTAAATCCTTTTGACCAATCATTTGAAACATTATAATCAACTTTATAATCTTCCGTATTTGCGACTGCTTCTTTTGATTGCGAAAAAAACACTTCTGGCTTTTGTACCTTGCAAGAATTAACTATCATTCCAAATTCTACAGATTCTCCAGGATTAATATTCTGATTTTGAATAATACCACTTACTGTATAATTACCAACTTGATTTAGATTTTCAATTTTTGCATTCCAGATGTTATTTATTTCACCATCTAATTTAAGTCCCACACTCCAATTGTGAATATCAGTATCACCCGTATTTTTTACTGAGATATCTGCTTTATAACCATTATCCCAGCTATTTTCAACATTATATGTTATTTCATATCCATCGCCCTTATATGTATAAGTTCTATCAGAGTCAGCTAATACATTTTTTGCTAAACACATTTGAGCTAAAAAAGATGCTATTATGAGAAAAGATGCCATCTTTCTCAAACACTTTCTACTTCTTTTTTTCATAATTTTTTCCCCCATTATAATATGCAATATGCAAGTTCTAAAAAAGAATACCTTATTTTTCTGTTGTCTAATTCT
This sequence comes from uncultured Lachnospiraceae bacterium, assembly GCA_937872845.1. Classification (GTDB taxonomy): domain Bacteria; phylum Bacillota; class Clostridia; order Lachnospirales; family Lachnospiraceae; genus Eubacterium_Q. Next base: position 1,844 of record CALMUC010000216.1, read on the forward strand.
TCTTTGATAATATAATCACTCTAATCCTTTGTGTTTTTTAATTGGCAAAATCCAATTAGTTGCTTATTATCAAAACGCACAATTATATTTCATTTTATAAATATTATTTCCGGTACAACACTCCTTCCTTCACAATTACAAAATGATAGCCACTAAACTCAAATACTCAAATACCTACTATATTTATTGTAACAAATTAATATATAAACTTACAAATAATAACATCATTTTATCTTATTTGGATACTATTTACAATCTATTTCGTTCGTCATAATTCGACAACTTTATATCCCATAATTTCTGCAATTTCAATTATCTTCATAGGGTATCATCGGAAACTGCAAATCATCTTTTCTCTTCATAATGCATCATCTCATAAAACTCCACACACTTCCTTATCTCCATCGCTTTCTTGCCCCCTTGTGCTAGTTTCAAAACATCCTTCTCTGGCATTCCTGCACTGACAGCTAACCGAAGTTGCTCTATTTGTGCTGCAGATAGGTTGGCCGAATTTAAGATATACATAGACAAGTCTTCGTAGGTCTCTTTCCCTTTCTTATTTGAGTCAGCACTTTGTTTCTTCTGCTTTTTCCTTCGCATTCGACGAAAAATAGAATAATTTGTTTTTTGTACATCTACATCTTCATCCGCATCGCTCTTTTCCTTCTCCTGAGCAAAGGACATCATAAGTGTATGTTTCTCCAAAAGCTGTCCATCCCCAAGAGATAGGTATTGCTCAATCTGTTCTTCTGGCAATCCATACCCCACTCCAAGAAACAGTAATGTCTTATCAAGACTCTCCGAGGATATTTTATATTTTTTTAATAATTTTTTAATCATTCTCTGTTGCTGATCTGTCATTTGTTCCAACCCCCTTTATCATAAGAAATAAGAGATAACTCTTCTACAAAGGCACTGAGAAATTCTATTTCTTTTGCTGCACAAATCAGATATATTAATGCATCATCAAAACGGCGATGCTCAACGTTTAAAATAATTGCTTTGCTGTTTACGATATCTTTGTTCGCCCCTTTGCTTCTTCGTTTTTTTCTCCAGTTCTCTTTGAATCTGGTGCCCTGATCTTTTTCTTTTCCAAACTGTCCCATATTTTTTGCACTCCTCGGTCATTGTCCTAATTGCCCTTACGCTTTGCTCATGCATCTGCAAAGACGTTCCTGTTCTTTGATACATTCTTCTGGCATCCAAAGTCTTTCGCACCCTCTGTTTTTGAAAATCCGATAATTCCTTATAAGGAATAAACGTATAATTTCTGCTGGTAGCCCAGCCCAAACCTTTAGGTTTATATGATTTCTGACTTTGCTGTTTCCTTTCCTGCATCACATAAGTTCCATCAATTCTTCCTTCGATTTCTGCCGGCATATAGCCAGGGGCCAATCTATAGGTTCGGATTGCTTTTGCCTTGCCCGGTGGTGTTAGCGATAGGTATAAACCATGTTCCTTTGAAACACCTTCTCGCAGCTGATAGTGAAACAACTGCACCATTTCCCCCTTGAAATCACCATAGGATTTACTCATGGCAATGCACTTATCCATATCACTTTGAACCTTCTCTATCCCTGAAAAGCCTTCCACTTTCTTTTCGTAATCTGTTGAATAATCCAATTTAGGATCCTTGTCTTTCAGAGGACCTGTATTATACTTTTCTGCTAGTCGGTTTGAAAGTGGCTTTATGATATTGTTCCAATCCCTTTTCTCATAGTGAAACTTACCTCCTTCCCTCCGTACCGAATTAAAAACAAGGTGCATATGCATGTGTTCACGATCCTGATGAACCGAAAACACATAATCATAATCTTCTCCTAAGTACTCATTTACCCAGTCTTTAATAAATGCCAATGCATTCTCTGGGGAAATCGTTTCATCCTTCGAGAAAGAAAACTTAAAATGATATGCCTGGCGATTGCCTCTACTTGGATGCATCTTCTTTGTCTGAAAAAAGGTTTCTGTAATCTGGTTTGAAGTAATCCCGGCATTACTAAAAGAAAGCCCTTTTGTTTTCTTTTCATTCATGATATAAGCTATTGCCTTAGACAAATGATCTTCTGTCTTAATCTTATCAAGTTTAATAATCAAAGAGATAGAATCACCCCCTGTTATGTTTGGACATTATGTCTAAACACCTCTTTATGTCCCTTCGATCAATCAAGCATTTTTCCGCAAAAATTCTGATAGGTTTCTCATCAATCCATAAATATCTGCTAACTGCTTCATCAGCAATTCACTTGGTTGTACATAATTACTTTCATTGTACTTTTTGGCTATCTGGTTTACATTGACACCAATCCTGTGGATTTCGTAGATTGTCCTTTGAATCGAGGTATCAAATTCTTCCTTCGTCACATCCGGCGGTCTTGCTGACACTCTTCGGATATAATCACTCATGTTCATCTGATACCGTTTTGCCTGTAGCTGTAACAATGCCTTCTCTTGTTCTGTCATTCGGAATTTGACAATTGTATTTCTTGGTTCTCTGCTCATTTAATCTGACACTACGTTTGGACATTATGTCTAAACTCCAATTTGTGTCTTCGTCCTTTCTGCCTGTCTGGACATTCTGTCCAAACACTCTATTTCACGTACACCTGTTAGGTGCATCTGTTGTATGTATGTAAATGCCCTATTCTCGTCTTGCAAGATACGCAAACTGTGTCCACAGATTTGCACAGGTACATGCACCTGTTCTTGTTAGGGACTTCGCCCCTAATACCCCGATATAGGTAGCATGCTATTTTTTCTTACTTGTTTTCTTTTTCTTGTCTGCCTTCTGCAGTTTTTCCAATGCCTCCTGCTCTGTCTGCTTCTCCTTGTTACTTAAAGACTGGATATCCGTCTCCGAATAATAAGTACGCCTGACAGAAACCACCTCGCTTTTCAGGTTGTAATCACACTGATATACACTGCCATCTGACAGGAGAACAAAACTAGTCACAGTAAAGGATCCATCTACCGTCTGCTGATAATCTAGCTTCTTAGCCGAAGTACACTGCCTTATCTGGCTCTCTGAAACCAGTTTTTGTTCCAAACTGGCATAAGCAGCATCCGACATAAACCCCAAAAAGCTATCTAAGCCAGAGGTATCTATGTTTTTGACTCCAGGCGCATTTATGGATGTACCTACATGCATCTCTTTATTTTCTATAGAATCCCCTGAAACTGCACCTTCCGAAGAAATAGATGCACCTGTAGTTACATCTTTCGTCTCATGCACCTGTTGCTTTAAGCAATTCGATGATACGATACATTTGCCAACCAGACCCACCATAGATATCAGTGCCAAGCAAAAAATAAAGGCAAACATTTTTGCCTTTCTGCCTTTTCCTTGGTCTCTCATTTTCCAATAAAAACATCTTATCTTTTTTAACATAAAATCTCCTTTCGTCAGTTCCATTTCTTTAGTCTTCTAAAATAAGTAAAGTTCGTATAGGCTCCGAACATAGCTCCACTGGTATTTCCCGTCAAACTTGTTCCTGAGCTGGATGTACAATGCATCCAAACCTTCGTTCCAGTTTTCAACTTACCACAATAGATTCCCACATGGTTTGCACCACCTGTTGCACCAGTCTGACTTTTTAATCCGATATCCCCCGGCTTTAAATCTTTGCCTTCAATGTCAACAAATTTACTGGAAGATATAAAACTTGCCGTAGTAGAACCATAGCCAACACTTGTAATGCCTGCCTTATGAAAAGCCCATGCTGTAAACGAGGAACAATCTAAAAACTCCGGATCATCACTGCCATCTCCCTGACGCTTATCCATACTGTACTCTACCTTACCAATTAGAGATGCTCCCTTTTCAATCACTTTCCATACATCCCCTGATGCCAAATTTTTTTTCTTCAATTCCTTTAGAATACTTTTGGCAGCTTCATTCGAGACGGTGGTTTTGGGATTGGAAATATAATACCGAAGTACATGAGGTACGTACTCTACATCTCCGTAACAGGAATACCCCAGTTCCGTACACATCTTCTTTGAAAAGATTGCCGCATTTTCCTTAGAATAACCTTTGTAATTTTTTAACGTCCATTCTATGTACCCATTGCCAAAATTGTAACCTTGAATGGCAAGAGAAATTGCGGAGATATCACCAGAGCTTTTACACTTTGCTTTTTTCAAGCAGTCTGCCAACACATGCGTACCACAATCGATGCTTTCCTCTGCGGTATCAACGGGAGGTTTCGTGTTATAACATGACTGCTCTGACTGCATCACATCCGGTGGATTACCTCCGCTTTCCTGCTCAATCATTGCCAGACATAGATCCACGTAATCCTCAATCTTATACTTTTCACAATACTGTTCCACCAAGTCACGATACCTCTCTGTTTTTTCTGACACCTGTGCTTGATAGGTAGAATTGTCTAAGTTATTAGCTGCCCCACCAGAACCAATTATCATAGCGATTACTCCAGAAATGATTGCCAAAAGAATCACAACTAGTAACACGATCCACACAGCGGGATTCGCTGCTATGGCTTGCATTGCAGCAGAAATCATTTTGACTGTTTCCTGTGCCACCTTCAGCACTCCTTTTACTGCTGTCTTAGCTGTTTTTCCCCCGGTTTTCATTGCCTGCCTTCTGGTTCTTCGTTTCACTGCCTGTCTGCGAATTGCATTTCTGATTACACTGCTTGTCCTTCTGGCAGAATGGATTGCAACCTGCTTTGGAATAAAGGCAGC
>CALMUC010000217.1 GCA_937872845.1 uncultured Lachnospiraceae bacterium
CTCCTGATTTACATCCCTCATTCTGGATTTTTGGAATAAACTCAGCTCCGCCAGCATAATCAGCTCCGGCAGCAAGTGCCTCTTCAACTTTATCTCCCTGTGCAAAAACAAGAATTTTTACATTTTTTCCTGTTCCGTGAGGAAGTACAACAGCTCCTCTTACCTGCTGATCAGCATGACGGCCGTCAACGCCGAGCTTCAGATGAGCTTCAATTGTTTCATCAAATTTTGCACTTGCCGTTTTCTTAAGAACTTCTGTAGCCTCTTCAAGGTCATATAACTTATTTTTTTCTACAAGCTTTACAGCTTCTGCATATCTCTTGCCATTCTTCATGATATTTCCTCCTGTGGTATTATCGAAGATCTTTTATCTTCTTCCACCTAGTTTACTCGTCAACTACCTCAACACCCATAGAACGTGCTGTACCAGCGATCATACTCATTGCTGCGTCTATACTTGCCGCATTGAGATCCTGAAGTTTTGTCTCAGCAATTTCCTTAACCTGTGCCTTAGTGATCTTTGCGACCTTATTTTTGTTAGGTTCACCAGATGCCTTGGCAATATTTGCTGCCTTCTTAATAAGAACTGCAGCAGGCGGAGTCTTTGTGATAAAGCTGAAACTTCTGTCTGCGTAAACTGTAATCACAACCGGGATAATCATGCCGGCCTGATCCTTTGTTCTATCATTAAATTCCTTTGTGAACTGCACAATATTCACACCATGCTGTCCAAGAGCATGGCCAACAGGTGGTGCCGGAGTTGCCTTTGCTGCAGGAATCTGTAATTTGATGTATCCTTCGACTTTCTTAGCCATTTTGAAACCTCCTAAATGTGGTATTAACGGGTTTTTCCCTTCCACTTACTCTTACATCTTTTCGATGTCTGCAAGGTCAATTTCCACACTTGTGGTACGACCAAATGCATCGGTATCGATTGTAACTGTCTGCTTTTTCTTATTGACTTCAGTAATCTCTCCATGAGACCCCTGCCATGCTCCGGCAACAACATCTACTTTGTCGCCTACAGCAACGTCAACTTCGATTTCAGTCTCCGGTCTGATTCCGAAACGTCTCATCTCTTCATCAGTGAGCGGAACCGGTTTAGAACCTGGGCCTACGAATCCTGTCACGCCTCTGGTATTTCTTACAACATACCAGGTTTTGTCATTGTTAATCATATATACAAGAACATATCCAGGAAGAAGTTTTCTCTTGATGGTGCGTTTCTTGCCATTTTTTATCTCAATGACTTCCTCAATAGGAACCATGACTTCAAGAATCTGACCTTCCAAATCCTTCTGATTTGCAACCGTCTTTTCAATGTCATTTTTCACTTTATTCTCATATCCAGAATAAGTATGTGCAACATACCAATGTGGTTCATTATCGCCGCACTGCTTTACATTGTCAGATTCTGCGGTATTCAGAGATTCTGTGGTTATTTCATCAATTTCTACTGTCTTTTCTTCGTCTGCCATTCTATCACCGCCTACCATATGAAGTTAAGGCCAAGGCCCAACAGCCAGTCAATAGCTGCAATCAGCATTCCGAGTACGACAGCGGAAATAAGAACAACTATAGTTTCTCTTCCCAACTGTTTTTTTGCAGGCCATGTAATCTTGCCAAATTCTGATTTCATATTGCGAAACCAGCTTCTTTTAAGAGTAGGTGATGTCTCATTCTTGTCTGACATATTTCTTACCTCTTAAATCCCTAGCCTATAGTTACTTTGTTTCCTTGTGAAGTGTATGCTTTTTACAGCACTTACAATACTTCTTTGTTTCCATCCTGTCAGGATGTAACTTCTTGTCTTTGGTAAGGTTGTAATTACGATGCTTACATTCCTCACACTCAAGGGTTACCTTTACGCGCACAACTGCCACCTCCATTTTTGTGATATAGTACAACTTAAGCCTATGCGTAAACAAACGCAACTGTAATAATACCACTACGTTATAAAATATGTCAACATGGTTTTCAATACCGTACTGTATAACATAATTTTTTCCATCTGCTGGCAACAAATATAATTGAGTTATATATCAAAAGAACATACCATTAATCAAATAAATCAGACCCTGTTTGATCAATACAAATACTTTTTATTTCTTCATCTGTAAGTTTTCTGTATTCACCAGGTGATAATTCTCCATCAAGTTCAACAGGTCCCATAGAAATCCTTTTTAAATGCTCGACTTTGCAGTCAACTGCTTCAAACATTCTTTTTATCTGATGATATCTGCCTTCTGTAATTCTCACCTCGGTCAGTACAAGATTACTGTCACATTCCATTTCCAACTTGCAAATACCATCCACCAATTTTAATTTTGCCGGATGCGTCATTGTTTCATCGCCTATATCCAGACCATTTTCAAATGCAGTAATTTTTTCAGTATCAAGTTCTCCACTTATCCATGCGAGATACTTTTTTTCAACATGTTTTCCAGGTGCAAGAAGTCTGTGTGCAAGCTGTCCATTATTTGTGATAACAAGAAGCCCTTCTGTATCTTTATCAAGTCGGCCCACAGGAAAAAGATCCCGTCTTTTGGGAACTGTTATTAAATCCATAACTGTTTTCTGCAATTTGTCAGATGTCGCCGTAACCACTCCTGCCGGCTTATTTAACATATAATAAGAATAAGCCGAATAAAAAATCGGGTGTTTATCAAATGTTACCGTTTCAGGGTTTTCAACCCTTAATGATATATCTTTAACTGGATTTCCATTCACCGCAACTCTTCCGCTATGAATAAATTCACGTACCTGACTCCTTGTTCCAAATCCTGAATCAGACAACATTTTATCTAATCTCATAATTTTCTCACTATACTAATGCCTTGATTCCAAAAATCAGAAGTACAATAACTCCAAGTATTATTCTATAATATCCAAACACCTTAAAATCATGTTTTTTTATGTATCCCATAAGAAAACGAATTACAAATATTGAAACTGCAAAAGCAACTGCCATTCCAACAATAAGTTCAAAGAATTCAAACGCTGAATAATTAAAACCGAATTTTATAAGCTTGACAATACTCCATCCAAGCATCACCGGAATGCTCATAAAGAATGAGAATTCTGCCGCAAGATTTCTTGATATACCAAGAATAAGTCCTCCGATAATAGTAGATCCTGATCGTGATGTTCCTGGTATTATTGCCAGCACTTGAAAAAGTCCCATTTTCAAAGCATCAAGATACGAAAGTCTGCCAAGTTTTGTAACTCTTGGTTCCTTTTGGGCATTTTTATTTTCAACTACAATAAACAGTACCCCATAAATTATCAGCATCAATGCTATAACAACGGGCGTATGCGCATGTTTATCCATCCAGTTATCAAGAAAAATTCCAAATACCGCAGCCGGAAGTGTTGCAATAATGACCTTCAGCCACATTTCAAGAATTTTTCTATTTGCAGCTATACTCTTTATACATATCACGTCCTGAGGATTCCATTCACCATTCAATTTTTTTCTCTCATCCCTGGTAAGTTTCCTGTCAGTAGGAATATCTGCATTATGATATGCAGTGTCAAGAGTTATCATTTTTTTGAATGGCCATAGTTTTTT
>CALMUC010000218.1 GCA_937872845.1 uncultured Lachnospiraceae bacterium
GTGCTCTTCCGATCTATTGTGGCAGTTAAGTATTTTTTCAGGACCGGAATCTGAAAATCGAAACAGATCAGGTTCCCGGATCTGCCGTATACATTTAAGCCGGTATTGAACCGGTTGATTCGCTGCATGTCAAAATCATAAGCAAGAAGGATGGGGTTCCCGGAAGCATCCGTGGCATCATGTTCCAGTGGAATTGAATCGCTGCGGCAGCCCAGATCGGACAGCAGGAGGTTGTCCAGCTTTTCCATGATCTCAGGGTGAACCAGCAGTTTTAAAAGCACTTCCCCTTCCGGAGTATTGGGAAGGTAATGGAAATGCTCGAAGGAGGTGTCCAGCATAAACAGGCTCTTTTTGTAGCCTCCGGTACTGGTAAACAGCCGGAAAGCCATTTCCATGTCGGTTCCGGTCATGATTGCCCGGATCTGTGGATGTCCGTTGTAAGGGTAGCCTTGCAGGTAATGCTGCAGGAAGGCGTTTAAGCGGACTTCCGTTCGATATTCCCATTTCAGGACTCCGTTTCCCGTGTTATAAAGGACATAGACACATTGCGGTGCCATCAGGATGCCCATGCTGCGGGAGTTCCTAATCTTCGTGGTCTCCGGGCCCAATTCCTTAATTTCTCTGGAAGCGTAAAAAAGAGGAAGGCTTCGCATACCGATGGAACCAGCTTCGCGGTGATTACAGAAGATGTCAGGTTTTACATCCGGATAAAAGGGAATCCCGGCATGAAGGAGTGTCAGATACGTTTCGGCTTTCTGATGTAAGCGGATACGTCGGGATACTTCACTTCGGATGAGGTTCGTCTCGGTATTGCCGGTCAGATAGCACTGGAAGCGTAGCGGCGAGACAGATAACAGCATCTCTTTCGCAGCTTTTGTAAGACGGTAGCCTCTGAGAGCATCCCGGTAGTGGGTACGGATGAGGTGTTCCGCCTTCAAATCCGTAATGAGTTTTTCCGCATAGGAGGCACTTGGGATGAGTCTGTTTAGCTGGTCTGCGGGAAATTCCCCGCACATCCCTATCATTTCCAGTAAGCGGTATTTCGTAGTGTCAGGTCTTATCAAATAAGCATCACCTCAATTCAGTTCTTACCCATGCAAGCCTATACTTGGGTAAATCTCCGGTGGTTTGGAGATAAAAAAAGCAAGAAAACAAAGTTCCCTGCGGTGGTTCTTACCGATGTCGGATTTCTGCCTGAGAAGTCAGGAGATTTTCCGACATGCTTTCGTGATGATTTTTCTGGTTCTGCAGCCATTTCGGAAAGTCAGCTTTTTCCATAACCGATACCAGTGTACAGTCCTTTAAGCCAAGCTGTGTCGTGTAGTAGGAATCACAGAAAAAGCCGCTGTCATCTGTCAGAACATAAGTACAAAGTGTATCCAGAATCTGTTTAAACTCCAGATTGTCATAATCCCGGATACGTCTTTGAGGAAGTTCCCTGTCATATATTTGACTGAAACATATCACGCAGTCACGATAGAGGGGCAGGGCATTTTGTTTTACATACTCCCGAAGCATATAATTAAGCGGTTCATGGAGAAATGCAGTGTTTGTGTGGACTCTTCGTTTCGGAAGCAGTCCGGGAAGCGTAATGGTGAGAATCCCCTGCTGTTCTGCAATCCGCATTCCCTGTGCATCTGCCGCTTTGGGAAGATAAGCTGCTTGATTTGGGGAGAGAGCCGGACAGACAAGGTTACGCATCTGGCAGGCAATCCGCTCCGCCCGAAGAGCAGCACTGACGCTCAGTTCCTCAAAATTTTTATCATAATTCTGGATATCAGTGACCTTCAGAGCGTAAACGGTATTCGTCAGTTTTTGCAGCTCCCCTTCCAGTTTTTCAAGCCGCTGGTAAATGGTTGGTGTATTTTGCGTCATAATAACCTACTTTCTCATGTAGTAACTGACAGCACCGGATTCATTTACAAGGCAGTAAGCGGCTACATCATCAATGGTGATTTTGGCAGCCTGGCTTTCGGATTCTAAGACAATCAGGCGTTTGGAACCATGTGATGGGATACTTTCCATCACATGATTGATCAGAGCCTCCTGTTCTTCACCGATATAGATGATTTCGTATTGTTCATCTTGCGAAAAGAAATTGAGCTTGATTGGAAATTCGCCACTGGTGTGGTATACAACACCTTTCTTAAAATCCAGCAGTACCCAGAAGCATGTAATTATAGCATAGTCAGGATTCTCAGCAGACTGCTGGCTGTCACAAAGAAGGTCATGCTCTTTATCGTAAATGATGCGCCCTTGTTTGATGAGGCTGGTAATCAATGACTTGATAGACTGCTCATGTCGGGAGAAAAGTTGTAAAACCTGGTCATACCTCAGAGTATGGTAAGTGGTAATGAACCGTAAGAGCTTGGCTCCCTCTCCTTGATAGATTTCGTTCCTTGTTTTCATGATTGACTCCCTTCTATATATAATAGGAAACTTTATACATATGGCTGTACGTACAGGATACGTTTGGTATTGTAAGTATAGTGTACGTACAAAGTACATAGAACCTGCTGTCAGCGATTGAATTTACAGGTACAAAAAAAGCACCATCTATGGGTGCTGGAAATAAGGAAAACTATAAGCAATACCTATTGTAGCATGGGTAATTTTACGCTTCAATCGCAGAAGCAGGTCATTTCTGTGCCATTTTCACTGGTTGGCATAAAAAAAGCAGGAAACCATTTTGATTCCCTGCATGGTGTATTGTTGTGCTTTTGTGTAGTTCTAATGATTACTTGTCTTTATAAAATGCTTCGAAAGCTTGTGCGAAGAATTCGGCTGTACCATTGCCGTATTTTTCATCTATCATAGGTTTGATTTTTTCATTACGGTAATATTGAGCCTGTGCAACCATCAGACCGTGTTCTTTCTTTATCTGTGAAAGTTGTTTCATAAGAAAACCGTATTCGGAAACAAGTTCTCTTACTTCAGAAGAATCTGGTGAACATACTTTTTTAGCTGCTAATTTGTATAAAAGATTGTCAAATTGTTGGTTGTAACTTTCTGCAGCCTCTTTGCTAATAGGATTGTTGGCAACAGACAGGAATTGCTCTTTTCCTCCATACCACTCAACAACTTTAGCATAGCCTTTCTGCATTTCTTCTGATGAAACTGTCTTAATATAATGCTTTTTCCATTCTTCAATGCTTCCAAACTCTTTTACAGCAAGTTCTTTCATATTGTCAGGCATATGTTCAAACATAGTTTGGAACATTTCTTCAACTTCCGTTTTACTAAAAATCGCAAAATCCATTTTATTCTCTCCTTTCAGGATATCATCAATGCTGGCAATCAGATGTTCCATACGTTCTTTCTTTGCTACCAACATTTTTCTCTGCATTTGCAAGATCTGGTTCCTTTCAAGAGCAGGATTCTCCAGAACAGCTTTGATTTCTTTCAAAGGAATGTCAAACTCACGGAAAAACAGAATCTGCTGTAATATTTCCAATGCCCTATCGTCATAAAGCCGGTATCCCGCATCACTTTTTTGTGTTGGTTTTAAAAGCCCGATTTCATCGTAATAGTGAAGCGTGCGAACGCTGATACCTGTAAGTTCTGATATTTCTTTGACTGTCCTCATAGTTGCTGACCTCCTGTTCCTGATAAGATAACTGTACGCTATGACGTTCCGTGAGAGTCAATATATATTTTGCATTTTTTAGTATAACATTTTTATGATATTACGAAAAGCCGAGGAGATAGGCGATATGTATTACTCTGGAAAGAACTTGTTGAGCGTATCCAATGTCTCTTTTGCAGTAAATCCCCAAAGGATGGTACTGAGTGCTTCAATCGCAGCCCTGCGTTTCCGGTAATAGGTGCGGTAGGAAATATTGGTGATGTGGTGAGCCAGCTTATCCAATATCTCATCTGTATTTTTCATTTCCTGTGGAGAGAGAAAAGCGTAGTAGAGAATCCAGTAATACTGTTCCCCATGCTTGTGATTGTTCCGGAGGAGATCGATGGATGATTCCAAAAGCTTCAGCATCTGGTTGCTTCTGGCAATACTTTTTGCCCGTTGTTCGATGTCGCTTCCGGTAAGATCAGCCCCGGAAGCATAGATGGAGTCCAGAAATTTGTCGATGTCATTGTCGTATTGGAGCTTAAACTGGTGCTCCATCTGGTGTACGACTACCTTCAGGCTGTAGGTTGCATCCCGGTATCTGCGTAAAAACTGATAGGTGTCGTGAAAACGTGGATCTTCTTCGGGTGAAGGAAATCCCTGTGTATTGCGGTTTGCCATGTCTATTCCCCCCCTTTCAGTGCAGAAGGCTCTGCCACGGCAGGCATCTTTTGGGCAGACTCATCCCCTGGACTTACGGACAACTCAAACCGATAAGCGGCATTTCCGTAGGGACAGATAATATTTAGAGTAAATGTATTAAATATATCTTTGCAGGCTGATAATGGAGATAATATATAGCGGGTTTTGGAGCAGTGGCAACATGGAATCCCTTGTGAATCCAATAGTTCTGCGACTTTTTGCACGATAAATTTCATGTGTGAATCTGGAACGCAGGAATCATTTTTTGTAACGGTGATTTGTGAGTCTGTGACAGTTTCTGAAACGCTAACAGAAGCAGAATCCTCAATAGTGATTTCTTCAGGTACATGGATTGGTAATTGCATCTTCATAGCGATCTCCTCCTTGTCAATCATAACGTCGCTGATATTAAACATCACGGACAGGTAATTGTTGAGATAAATTACGCTTCCGTGTTTTCCTGTAAATGAGATAAGTGTAATGTATTCTTTTTCCTCCAGTTTCTTCAAGAGTCGTGATACCGATGCCTTTGACAGACTCCACCTTTCACCCAGTTCATTAAAGCTGGTAAGGGGATTTCCGGTATTATCCCGGTAATAGACAATGGGACCGGAATCAGATCCCAGGACAGAGGAATCGTTGTAAACTGCATGAATCCACAGATCCAGAATAACATCCATTTCCGAGCATTTTCCAATGCCAATTAGTTCGTGAACTTTGGCAATCGGGAAAAAGAAAAACCCTGTATCTTTTTTACAGGGATAGTTGTATTCCAATACGGTATTGTCTTTGGGCCAGTCTGATATTTTGAATTTGACCAGGCGGTTTTTGCCGAGAAGAGAGTAGGTAATGTAATTCTGCTCTTCAAAAAATCGAAGGATGGACAACGCTTGATGTTGGAAACGGCAGCGAAACCATTCCTGAAGATCTGTGACTGTGCAGATCCACTCTCCTGGACCAATGGTATAGGTAATGTGTTCCATCCGGCGGTAGGATGTGCGGTAATTTGCATAGGAGCATAATACCAGATAATAAAAAAGAAAAGAGCCCCCGGTAGTTCGGATGCTCTTGGTAGTGATTAAAGTTTGTATGAAGTCACGGTAAATGCGACAGCGTGGAAATTCCACGATTTGTTTGAGTTCTAATTTGTAATTCATGGTGATCTTCCTTTCAAAGTATATTTAATTGTAATCGGACTTTTCATAGTGTTGGTATCAAGAAGAAGCCGATGGAAGTATAGCAAGTAGTCGTGTCACTCATTGCATTTTTATTGCATTTTTAAAATTTAGATTATGTGGCTATGTTGCTCTTAACTGGTTAAAAAGCCTTTAAAATCGTCTATATGCGTTAATACTCCGTACTGTCTGTCTGGAGTTTGAATAATGTAAATGTTTGTCCACAAACCTTATTATTCAGTTTTTGTAAAAATGAATAGCCGCACGCGACCGCGCGCACG
>CALMUC010000219.1 GCA_937872845.1 uncultured Lachnospiraceae bacterium
AAACATGTTCTTGAACCTGAATATAATCAGCTTGTAAAAAAAGGTGATCTGAAAAAAATTCTCAATAAAACCATGGATGTGCATGGCGCAACTGTTACAGCAGAGACACTTGATAAAATCAAGGCTATCGGATATAAGTATTCAACACTTAGTGGAATATCTGTATCTATCTCAGACATGACTGTACCGACTAATAAGAAAAAAGTCCTTGATAATACACAAAGCCTTGTGGATGAAATTGCCGGGCTTTATGGTATGGGATTTATGACAAACAAGGAACGTAAGTCGGCTGTTATTTCACAGTGGCAGGTAGCTGATAATACACTTAAAGTTGCACTTCTTGGAGGACTTGATCGATATAATAATATTTATATGATGGCTGATTCAGGAGCCCGTGGTTCGGATCAGCAGATAAAACAGCTTGCCGGAATGCGTGGTATCATGCAGGATACAACTGGTAATGCGATTGAACTTCCAATCAAATCAAATCTTCGTGAGGGACTTGGAATTCTCGAATATTTTATTTCAGCACATAGTGCACGTAAAGGACTTTCAGATACAGCTCTTCGTACAGCCGATTCAGGATACCTTACAAGGCGTCTTGTCGATGTATCTCAGGAACAGATTGTATATCAGACTGATTGCTGCGCAGGAACTGGTGAAGTTCCTGGAATGTATGTTTCTGCATTCCGTGAAGGAAAAGTTGAAACGGAAGGCTTCCAGGAGAGGATTACAGGAAGATATGCTGCTGAAACAATTAAAGACAAAGATGGCAATGTCATTGTGAAGATAAATCATATGATAACTAATGCACGTGCGGAAAGAATCATAAAAGAAGGAATACAGAATGATAATGGCCTTCCATTTACAGATCCTGAGACAAAAGATGTCCGTATTGATGCAAAAATGATGATTCGAACAGTTCTGACATGTCGCAGCAGAAAAGGTGTTTGTGCAAAGTGTTATGGGCGTAACCTTGCAACTGGGCAGCCGGTACAAGTTGGTGAGGCTGCAGGTATTATTGCTGCTGAGTCAATTGGTGAACCTGGAACACAGCTCACAATGAGAAACTTCCACTCGGGCGGTGTTGCCGGTGGTACAGATATAACTCGAGGACTTCCTCGTGTAGAGGAAATTTTTGAAGCACGCAGACCTAAAGGTGTTGCTGTTATTTCAGAATATGAAGGAACTGCACGTGTATCAGAAAGTACTAAGAAGAGAGAAGTGACAATACTTGACGATGCAGGAAATATTCTTGGAAAACCTTATAATATTCCTTTTGGCGCAACAATAAAGGTTTCTGATGGAGAAAAGATAGCAGCAGGTACTGCTATTACAGAAGGATCTATTGATCCGCATGATATTCTTGCTATTCGAGGCGTTGATGCAGCGCAGGAATACATGCTTAACGAAGTACAGAAAGTATATCGTTCGCAGGGTGTTGATATTAATGATAAGCATGTTGAAGTTATTGTTCGCCAGATGCTGAGAAAATCAAGAATAGAAGACGCAGGGGACTCAGGTTATCTGCCTGGAAAACTTGTGGATACTCTTGCAATAGATGATGATAATAAAAAGCTTGAAGCAGAAGGCAAGAGAAAAATTGAGGCAACGCGAGTACTTTTTGGTATTACAAAAGCATCAATTGCTGTTGATTCATTCCTTTCTGCAGCTTCATTCCAGGAAACAGCAAGAGTTCTTACAGATGCAGCTGTAAATGGCAAGGTTGACGGACTTGAAGGCTTGAAAGAAAATGTTATTATCGGACGTAGAATCCCAGCTGGAACCGGAATGCAGGTATATAATGACATTCGTCTTAATACTGATGCAGATCCGAATGCAGTAATTTCTGGTGAAGATTTAAGCGAACTGGATGTTTCTTCAGATGAAAATGAATCGGATTCAATGAATTCAGTCTACACAGCAGATATAGAAAAGGCTGAAGCAACTGAAAAGATCGATGAAGTGCTTGAAGAAAAATAACACTAAAAACATGATTAATAAAAATGTTTAATGTGTTCAAAATCTTCTTGACACTAAAGAATAGTCTGGATATAATAGTTAGGCGTGCGTGAGAAATTGCGCACGCCTAATCTTTTTATTATTTAAGAATTGGAGGTGAAAACATGCCAACATTTAACCAGTTAGTTAGAAAGGGAAGACAGACAGCAGTAAAGAAATCAACCGCTCCTGCTCTCCTGAGAAGCTACAACTCTCTGAAGAAGAAGTCGGTTTCTTCCGAATCTCCTCAGAAAAGAGGTGTCTGCACAGCTGTTAAAACAGCAACTCCTAAGAAGCCTAACTCTGCTCTCCGTAAGATTGCCAGAGTACGTCTTTCTAACGGACTTGAAGTAACAAGTTATATCCCTGGAGAAGGTCATAATCTTCAGGAACATAGCGTTGTTCTTATCCGTGGAGGAAGAGTAAAGGATCTTCCTGGTACAAGATACCACATTGTTCGTGGAACTCTTGATACAGCAGGTGTTGCAAACAGACGTCAGGCACGTTCTAAGTATGGTGCAAAACGTCCTAAAGCTGGAAAGTAATTTCTAAGCCATAGAAGGATGCACAATCATACTGAAACTGAGTGCTGGTTTTTTGAGAGGCAAAGTTTTCACTTGGCCCCGATGAAGTACAGCACGTGCACGCGGTAAATACCGTGTGAGTACCAATGAATTAATTATTATTAAGGAGGGAAGAACCGTGCCACGTAAGGGACATATCGTTAAGAGAGATGTACTCGCTGATCCAATTTACAATAGCAAGGTTGTCACACGCATGATTAATAATATCATGCTTGATGGTAAAAAAGGCGTTGCTGAAAAGATTGTTTATGGTGCATTCGATCAGATTAAAGAGCAGACCGGTAAGGATCCGCTTGAGGTTTTCGAAACAGCAATGAACAATGTAATGCCACAGCTTGAAGTAAAAGCGAGAAGAATCGGTGGTGCCACATATCAGGTACCTATCGAAGTAAGACCTGACCGCCGTCAGGCGCTTGGTCTTCGTTGGATCACAATGTTCTCACGCCAGAGAGCAGAGAAAACAATGGAAGAACGTCTTGCACTTGAACTTATTGATGCATCTAACAATACAGGTGCTGCTGTAAAGCGTAAAGATGAAATGCACAGAATGGCAGAAGCAAACAAGGCATTTGCTCATTACAGATTTTAATCTGTGTATAAAAATATGTAAAGGGTTGTATAAGAATTTGTTTTATTACCCTTTTAGGATTTTAAATTTGAAATAAGGAGGAAAAAGCCTTGGCTGGAAGAGAAATTCCACTTGAGCGAACAAGAAATATCGGAATCATGGCACATATTGATGCTGGTAAAACTACGCTCACTGAAAGAATTCTTTATTACACCGGCGTGAATTATAAGATTGGTGAGACCTACGAAGGAACATCCACAATGGACTGGATGGAACAGGAACGCGAGCGTGGTATCACAATCACTTCTGCCGCAACCACTTGCTATTGGACTGAGCAGGAAGCTAATAAGCCAAAGCAGGGTGCACTTCCGCACAGAATTAATATTATTGATACTCCTGGACACGTTGACTTCACAGTAGAAGTTGAGCGTTCTCTTAGAGTTCTTGATGGTGCAGTAGGTGTATTTGATGCAAAGGGTGGTGTTGAACCACAATCAGAAAATGTATGGCGTCAGGCCGACAAATATGGTGTACCTCGTATTGCATTTGTCAATAAAATGGATATCCTTGGAGCTAACTTTTTTAATACTGTAAGTGAGATTCATACAAGATTGGGTAAAAATCCGATTGTCATTGAACTCCCTATCGGTAAAGAAGATTATTTCAAGGGAATAATTGATCTCTTTGAAATGAAGGCATACATGGGAAATAACCATGAAGGCACAGACATTACAATAGAAGATATTCCTGAAGATATGAAAGAAGAAGCAGATAAGTATCACACAGAGATGGTTGAAAAAATCTGTGAACTTGATGATGATCTTATGATGAAGTATCTTGATGGTGAAGAACCGTCAGCAGAAGAACTTAAGAAGGCACTTCGCCACGGAACAGTTACAAGTGAAGCAGTTCCTGTAACTTGTGGTTCTGCTCATCAGAATAAGGGTATTCAGAAACTTCTTGATTTTATTGTTGAATTCATGCCTGCACCTACAGATGTTCCTGATATTAAAGGACAGGATCTTGAGGGCAATGAGATTGATAGAAAGACAGGCGATGACCAGCCATTCTCTGCTCTTGCATTTAAGATTGCAACAGATCCTTTTGTAGGAAAACTTGCATATGTTCGTGTATATTCAGGAAGTCTTTCTGCAGGTTCTTATGTACTTAATGCAACAAAGGATAAGAAAGAGAGAATCGGACGTATTCTTCAGATGCATGCAGATAAGCGTAAGGAACTTGATACAGTTTATTCAGGAGATATAGCTGCAGTAGTTGGCCTTAAGAATACAACAACAGGTGATACAATTTGTGATGAAAACAGTCCTGTTATTCTTGAGTCTATGGAATTCCCTGATCCTGTTATTGAACTTGCAATAGAGCCAAAAACTAAGGATGGACAGGATAAGCTTGTTGATGCACTTGCAAAACTTGCTGAAGAAGATCCTACATTCAGAACACATACAGATACTGAAACCGGTCAGACAATTATCGCAGGAATGGGTGAGCTTCATCTTGAAATCATCGTCGATCGTCTTTTACGTGAATTCCATGTAGAAGCAAACGTTGGTGCACCTCAGGTTGCTTATAAGGAAACAATTACTCAGCCTGTTGATATTGATTCGAAGTATGTTAAACAGTCTGGTGGACGTGGACAGTACGGACATGCAAAGGTTAAGTTTACAACACTTGATCCTAACAGTGATGAGACTTATTCATTTGAAACAACAGTTGTCGGCGGAAATATCCCTAAGGAGTACATTCCATCAATTGATGAAGGTATTCAGGAAGCTATGCAGGCTGGAACACTTGGCGGATTCCAGGTAATTGGTATACATGCAAATGTATATGACGGATCTTATCATGAAGTCGATTCATCTGAAATGGCATTCCATATTGCAGGTTCCATGGCTATGAAACAGGCAATGGAAAAGGGAAAAGCTGTTCTTCTTGAACCTATCATGAAGGTAGAAGTTACAATGCCTGCTGATTACATGGGAGATGTAATCGGAGATTTGAATTCAAGACGTGGACGTGTAGAAGGTATGGAAGATGTTGGTAATGGCAAGCTTGTAAAAGCATTCGTACCACTTTCAGAAATGTTCGGATATTCTACAGATCTTCGTTCGAGAACACAGGGACGTGGAAACTACTCTATGTTCTTCGACAAGTATGAGCAGTGTCCAAGAAATGTTCAGGAAAAGGTTCTTTCTGAACATAATGGTAAGTAATTTATAATTAAATTAAAATGCTCCGGAAGGATGACTTCCGGAAGCAAAAAATAGAATAAACTTATTCCAGATTGGTATGAAAGTACTTGCAAAAATGAGTGGTCTTTAATATAATCGTTTTTAGCTGATTTAGACTATCCCATTGGAATGGGGAAAATTTTAGGAGGAAAATAAAAATGGCAAAAGAGCATTACAACCGTACAAAACCACATGTAAACATTGGTACAATCGGTCATGTTGATCATGGTAAGACAACTTTAACTGCTGCTATAACAAAGGTACTCTCAGAGAAGGTTGCAGGAAATGCAGCTGTTGACTTTGCTAACATTGATAAGGCTCCAGAGGAAAGAGAAAGAGGTATCACAATCTCTACAGCTCATGTTGAGTATGAGACAGCAAACAGACATTATGCTCATGTTGACTGTCCTGGACATGCTGATTATGTAAAGAACATGATTACTGGTGCAGCTCAGATGGATGGATCAATCCTTGTTGTTGCAGCTACTGATGGTGTTATGGCTCAGACAAAGGAGCATATCCTTCTTGCACGTCAGGTTGGTGTTCCTTATATCATCGTATTCCTTAACAAGTGTGATATGATTGATGATCCTGAACTTCTTGAACTTGTTGAGATGGAAGTTTCAGAAGAACTTGAGAAGTACGGATTTGAAGATTGTCCAATTATTAAGGGATCTGCATATCAGGCACTTCAGGATATGAATGCACCTGCTAAACTTGCAAACGGAGATGCACTTGATTCAGAGAACCCTGATAAGACATGGGGCGACTGCATAATGGAACTTATGAGCACAGTAGATGAGTATATTCCTGAACCAGAGCGTGATACTGATAAGCCTTTCCTTATGCCTGTTGAAGATGTATTTACAATCTCAGGACGTGGAACAGTTGCTACAGGACGTGTAGAGCGTGGTGCTCTTCATCTTAATGATGAACTTGAAATCCTTGGTATTCATGAGGATGTTCTTAAGACAGTTGTTACCGGTATTGAAATGTTCCGTAAGACTCTTGATGAGGCTCTTGCAGGAGATAACATCGGTGCTCTTCTTCGTGGTGTTAACCGTGACCAGATTGAAAAGGGTCAGGTTCTTGCTAAGCCAGGAACTGTTACATGCCATAAGAAGTTTACAGCACAGGTTTATGTACTTACAAAGGATGAAGGTGGTCGTCATACACCTTTCTTCAATAACTATCGCCCACAGTTCTTCTTTAGAACAACAGATGTAACAGGTGTTATTTCTCTTCCGGAAGGAACAGAAATGTGTATGCCTGGTGATAACGTTGAAATGACAATTGAACTGATTCATCCAGTTGCAATGGAGCAGGGTCTTACATTCGCTATCCGTGAGGGTGGACGTACTGTAGGTTCAGGACGTGTTGTTTCTGTTATTGAGTAATTAACGATTTATCATAGTAAGCTAGATTTTATAAGGCTTCCAAGGTTTTCCTTGGAAGCCTTTTTTTTAACTGAAATTCTGATATTCAAAGCAGTTTTAGAATATCCTTAAGTTTATCGATAAGAACCGGAGTTTCTACAATGTTAGGATCATACCGGTTTATAAATATAAGCTAATGGAAGAAAATAAAGAGTTGGATGGATTACAGAAATAAATACTTGTTTAGGACATAGAATTAGAGTAAAGGAAAATAGTTATGACATTTAACTGATAATATATAACATATGACTACATTATGAATAAGTATCAGGTACAATGAGGAGATATGTAAAATCAGGGTGGTAAAAGCTGTGGTAAAGAAAATAGTTCAAATGCTTTCAACAAATGAAGAAGAATCTGAGATTTTAACATATGGAATAGATATGTTTTTAACTTCGTTTACAGGCATTATATGAGTGCTGTTTATTGGATTCTTATCTGGAAATGTGATTAAAGGAGTAGCTTTTATTCTAACCATTATGCCATTAAGGCAGAATGCCGGTGGATTCCATTTTAAATCTAAAAGAGTGTGCGTAGTTGTTTCATTATTGATTTATATTATATACATGCTGATTATTAGAAATATATTCATAGGTGAAGGCGTTCAGATTATAATATATATTGTGGCATCAATTGCTATTATAATGTTTTCACCAGTTGACTCTGATAATAATAGATTAGATGAAATAGAAATCAAAACATATAGATATAGAACCGCAATTGTCTGGCTGTCAGAGAGCATGTTTTTTGTAATTATGCTGCTAATAGAGAAAACGTATTGGTCATTTATCATAAGCTTCAGTATGGGAATTACAGCATTTCTGCAAATGATCCAATTGCTCAATGAAAATATTGGAAGGAGATATTAACATAATGCGATATCAAGTGGGAATATGTGATGATGATAAAGAAACATGCAGAATCCTGGAAGATTATACAGAACGATTTTTTAGGAACAATAGGAACAGTGCTGATGTATATGTTTGGTATGATGAAGAAACATGTGCAAAAGATTTAAATGTAAATGTTAAATTGAATTTTTTATTTCTTGATATAGAACTTCCCGGAAAAAATGGAATTACGTTGGGAAAGTATATAAGGGAATCAATGAATAATTATGAAATGCAGATTATATTTGTTTCATCAAAAACAAATTATGCAATGGAACTGTTTCAGGTGCATCCATATGATTTTTTAATAAAACCGATTAATTATAACATGGTCAGTGATATGTTTCATAAATTATTAATTGTAAATGATAATGATCAGAGATTTTTTAAGTATTCATTTAATAAAGTTCGGAATATGATCCCATATGGAAGTATTGTATATCTTGAAAGCAGAGGAAGAAAAATATATATAAAATGTGAAGACGGTTCAGAAAAATATTTTAATGGTAAATTAAAAGATGAAATTGGAAAATTATCTGAAGAATTTGTAATGATTAATCAATCTTATATAATCAATCTGAAATACATGATATCATGCAGTTATAATCGAGTTATGATAATTAATAACCAGGAATTCGCAATAGGTGCTAAATACAAGGATGATTTTAGAAAAGGTATGCAGCAATATACAAATTTTTTTTGGGGGGGGTAATAGATGAATCTGTATATTGATTTTATGGTGGCATTATTTATGGAAGCTGCAAGGCTGTTTGTCAATAAATTATATGTGGATATATTTTTTGAGAAAAAGAAAAACACACTATTTTTTTATGGCATCTCATATTTTTTAACTACAGCAACTTATTTATTGTTTCATAGCAGTTTTCTAAATCTTCTGACGACACTTATTGGTATGCTCATTGTTATGATGGGATATTATGGCAGCTTGAAAAAGAAAATACTGATTATGCTTATTATAGTAGCAATAAGTGTAGGATTTGATATTGTTGCGGTTTATCTTATATCAGCCAGCCCTAAAGGAAATAATTACAGCATAACAAGTTCGTTTCTCTCTGTAGTTTTGCTTTTATTGGGCGCTGTAGTTAGATCGGAAGAGCACACGTCT
>CALMUC010000220.1 GCA_937872845.1 uncultured Lachnospiraceae bacterium
CTTTCCCTACACGACGCTCTTCCGATCTGGATGGAGGAAAAGGTCAGGTAAATATTGCAGAATCTGTGCTTAACAGTCTTGGAATAGATATCCCTGTATGCGGAATGGTAAAGGATGATAATCACAAAACCCGTGCATTATACTATCAGAATAAAATAATTTCATTTCAGGAAAATAGTGAAGCTATGAATATGATAACTGCACTTCAAGATGAAACTCACCGTTTTGCAATAACTTACCACAAATTACTTAGAAGTAAGGAACAAGTTCATTCTATCCTTGATGATATTCCCGGAATCGGTCCAAAGCGCAGAAAAACTCTTCTTCTTGCTTTTCATGATATTGAAAATATAAAAGAAGCATCTATAGATGACTTATCTAAAATTGATGGAATGAATATAAATGCTGCTAAATCTGTATATAATTTTTTCCATTGATGATCAAATAAAAAATCCCTGATATTGAGATGTCCGTCAATATCAAGGATTTTTTAATATAACCATAAATTTGATGAATTAAAATTTATAAAATATCAGCTCTAAGTTTTTTAAGTACCTGATATGTCTTTCCTCTGAGTTCTTCAGCTTCAAACAATGAAAGCATTGTTTCCATATCGAATTTTGCTTTCATCAATGTATCTATCCAGTCATTAAGATAATCTTTTACATATTCTACATTTTCTTCAGATTTATCTTTAAGTGACATCTGAATATTATTAATATTATCAACCACAGATGTAGAAATTGATGTTTTAGTTGAAGCAACTGGACTGCTTTCATCTGAAAGTTCAATAACTTTTCCAGTTTTAGTAATAATCACTTTCTTATTTGGTGCAGACTCATTTCCAACTGAACCTGAGCCATTCTTATCAAGAAGTTTTTCAACAGCTTTAATCAAACATATATCGCTGTATGTTGCTTCCTGTGGAGTCTGTTCAGGTGTTCCTTTATCCTCATGCTGATACCAAAGCCACTCCGATTTAAGAAGCATCTCTTCTATTGTGGAATCATCCAACAGTTTCTTTAAATCTCCATCTACAGTAGTAACAGGTCGTCTTCCAAAAATTCCATTATTTGCAGGCTGTTCAGCCTTTTTATAACGAGCAGGAACAACTATATCACTATATGTTTTCTGTAAATATCTTTCTGCAATCTTAGGATCATAATCGCCATTTATGATTTGCACTTTACTTCCATTAAGACCATTAATAATCATGTCTTCTGCTGCCATAAATACAAGCATCTTCTGACGATCATCAATCATCTGCTTAATCTCATAATTTGTCTTTGATTTTTCAAGGATTGCATTTTTACGAACCTTGAAAGCTTTAATTTTCTCCTTAATACTAAAGAACATTTTAAGAAGTGAAGGATTTGCATTTACATAATCATTAATCCATGTAATTTCAACATATTGATGTTCAATTTTATTTGATAATTCATATACATTATATCCATCAAATACAACATTCAATGTAGTATAAAGTTTCTCAAGAATTTCATATTTCTCTTCCCAAGGTCTTCCTGTTACATCCGAATTTACAAGTTCCTTTATTCCGCACTCATAAAAAACAAGATTATATTCATAAAGTCCTTCGAAAATATTTGTTTTACCTGATAACTGTGCTCCAGCGCCAAGAATCTGAAGATTTTTCTTCATTTCCGGTTCATTTTCAATGTAAAGATATACCTTCTTCACAAATGCTGAAACTTCCTGAATCAATGTATCTATTCTCTTATTGTAAAGTTCCTGCTTTGAAATTGCCGTAAGAACATTTCTTGAGAGAACACTTGTATCCTGTGTACTGTTGATATTACGAATAAGATCTTTAAAGCTCTCATAAACAGCCATATTATCAATCGGGATATATTCTGCATTTAACCCATAAAATTCAAAAGCTTTATTAAAGTCTTTATTTGCTATAAAAGTATTAAAAAGACCAATTGAAAACTGTGTCTTATAATCATTTCCAACATGTGGATCTTCTACAACATAATCATAAAGAACTTCAAGATTGCTTATATATGCCTCTGAATTTGCAAGCGATGTAGGAAGTCCCATCTCCATCACAACATTTATGAGATCAAGATAACCAAGAAGTGCTTTATCAAAGTTCTTAGGTCTCTCATCATCTTCAAGTATCTGATAGCTGACATTTATAAGAAGCGGTGCTATTCTCTCGCCAATGAGACGCATAGCTTCACCAAACTTCTCTCTCTGATATAAATATATCAGCCAAATGCTGTAACGATAAATTCCTGTTGTGTTTATTGGTGCATCAATATCTGATGGATCTATATCTCCATAAGCGAAAGAGAACAATGGTTCAATCCATTCATCTATTTCGTAACGCTCTTTTACTTTGATATTCTCATCAACCCAGTCACCAAGTTCATAAAGTTTTGTACACTGCTGTTTTACTTCATCATCGACCTTCATTGTCTTCAGGTCAAAATTGCTATCTTTAAGATAATCAATTACAAGTGTGTAAAAACCATCCTCTACCTGTTCATTCAGGAAGCGGATGAGTAAGCCCTTATTATTAGATGCAGCTATTGATAATACATTATCTGTACTTGTTATATTTGCTGGTAATGCCATACCCGTACTCCTCCTCGTATTAGAATGCTTATATATACTAGAATTTTATCCTAAATTAAATTTTACGTCAATGTCATTTTGTTGATATTTCATAAATAAATTTGTTCAATTTGCACAAACTTATGCATTTTCATTTAAAATAAGCATTTTTTCAATGCTATTGTTCAGTCAATCCTGCCATTCTTAAAATTGCTCTCGCATTAGTTGTTGTACATCTTCCATTTTTTATTTTGTAGTCAAACATAAGATTTTGGTTTTCGTAATGTTCTTCAAAATGGAAATTAGCAGCAGGTCTATTACTGATGGTTTTTAAATCACAAAGTTCAAAATCGTGAGTTGTGACAAGCACCATGTTATTATTTGTTCCGATTTTCTTTACCGCTTCTTCAGCCCCTACTATACGATCTGCTGAATTTGTTCCTTTAAATATTTC
This sequence comes from uncultured Lachnospiraceae bacterium, assembly GCA_937872845.1. Taxonomy (GTDB): domain Bacteria; phylum Bacillota; class Clostridia; order Lachnospirales; family Lachnospiraceae; genus Eubacterium_Q. The sequence continues at coordinate 3,035 of CALMUC010000220.1, forward strand.
ATCAATAAAACAAATTGCAGGAATCATCTCATCATCATTTTTTTCCTGTGCAACATAATCTGCCATATATTTAATTCTTAAAATTTCTGCATAGAACGTTGAAATTCCATTTGCAACATCATCATGAACTCTCATTGATGTAAATATACGCATTACAGGGCATTTAAAATATCTGGCAGTAACTCCGGTACCCGCATATGTCAAAATAAAATTAAGTGCAAGCGTTCTCATAAATGTTGTTTTACCTGACATATTAGACCCAGTTATCACCGTAATTTCATTATCAAGATGAACTGAATTTACAATTGATTTTTCAATATTTATGAGTGGATGTGCAATATCTGATGCATCAATTACAGGTTCTGATCCATTTAAAAAATAAAGATCAGGATCTGTAGTATTTCTGATAAGCCTGATCACCGCAAGCCCGCCTAATTCCTCAAATTTTGAAATAAGTTCAGATGCATCTTTAAAAACATTATTATGTTTTCTCGTCCATCGTTCTGATGCAAAACTCAAATACAAATCCCATCCTAAAAAACCATCTAATATCATTTCAAGAATCGGATTATATGAAAAATTCTTCAGCTGCTGAATACGAAGCATCTGGTTTATCGCCTTCATCATTCCAGCATTTCCATCAATATCATTTTTCATTTTTGATAAGATTTCACTTTTATATTCGGTTCCGGAAATATATCTAAGTAATTTTAAATAATCATCCGATGATTCTGATGCAGCCATAAGATCTATGTCATCAATAACTACAATTTTATTTATAACAGTTGTCATAATTAATCCAAACAGAAACGTTATAAATATTGATGAAACCGGTATTTTTCCAAAAGCTACAAGAGCTATGGAACATACATTCATAATTGGAATAATGATCATTCCAAAAATCGAAATTGATGTTTTAACTTTAGAGTTGATCATTTTTCCAGAATCGTCTGTTTCATATTCATTTTGTTTTTCAATGATTTTTTTCCTTATACTTCCTATGCTCATTGAAGCTGATTCAAAATCAATAAGAAGTTCAGAATTATCTGCCAGTTCCTTAGATGCTTCAAGCCTTTTTTCTCTATTTTCCAAGTGATTTGCTCTAAGCGTTATGGTTTCAGCAAATTTTTTTCTTCCTCCTTCTGTATGAGCAATGTTTAAAAGCTGATAAAGTGAAGATGCTCCCAATAAATCTAAATCTGTTGAAATAGTATCATCTGCATTTATAAAATCAGATCCATCATCTTCTATTTTTTTCCATCTGTCATCCATGCGAAACATATACCGTCGCAGTACCTCTTCT
>CALMUC010000221.1 GCA_937872845.1 uncultured Lachnospiraceae bacterium
ATCTTCAAGTGTACCGGTAATATATGAAAGAATTTTTTCTCCCCCAACCTATAAAGGAGTGCTGCAAATGACTTTACAGCACTCCCTCACTCAGCTCACGTAATTATATGTATTTCAAGCTCTTTTACAGGAACTCAAAATCATCAGAGCCATCATCTTCGCCATCGCCAATCATCACTTTATTCGGCTTGCGATTATCTTCTATCTCACCAACAAAAACATCGTCATCGCCATCTGCTGCAGATAAAATATCATTTGGTACAGCCGAATCATCCTCTGACTTTTTGAAAAATTTAGAAGTTGCAGATTCTTCCTTCTTTTTATCTTCTGCAATAGGTTCTGTTCTGAATGTATCTTTATTTGTTTCAACTTTTACAGAATCGGTATTTTTTTTGCTTTGTCTTGCAATCTGCTCACTTTCCTGACGTGCTTTTGCAATAATATCTGCCGCAGCTTTTTCTGCATCTGATATTATCTTGCTCTTTCTGGCTTCAGCATCATCAGATGATGAACCTTTATTTTCCAACTCAAACAGCTTTAGCCTGTTCTCCTCTAAAACTTTATTCAATCTGTCATTTTCTTCACGAAGTTTCTTATTTTCTGTAAAAAGTTCATCATAGGCCCTGTAAACTGTATCAACATATTGATCAATATCATTCTTCTTATATCCAAATAGACCTTTTCCAAAACTCTGTGATTTAATATCAACTGGCTGCATCATCGCAATTAGTACCTCCCAAATACATAGATTCACAAAAAGATTATAACAAGATTTTTGGGGTGTTTCAACCTTAAATGTACCTATCATTTTACATTTTATACACATTGTCAGATTTTAATGCTATTATTTATATAATATTTACACAATAAAACAAATACAAAAGCTCAAAATGCATTAACATTTGCTGAAAATTTTTTTATATTGACAATTACACATAAAAATAATCAATTTATTCTTTTATAATTAATAATTTTTATACCGAATACAAAAACAGGAAAGGAGCTTTATATGCAGGTCATTGACGAAGAACTTGATATATCAAAAAATGATAGTTACAGTTTAATTTCTAAATATTATCCCGGCAAAAAATTTATGATGTTTGACATTGAAACTACAGGACTTTCTCCCCTTCGTTCTTTTATTTATCTTATCGGAGTCAATATCTTTAAAAATGGCAGGTGGCATATTATTCAATATTTTAATGATGACGGCAGATCTGAATCCGAAATAATACAAATATTTGAGGATCTAATCACTTCGTATGATATTTTAATTGAATTTAACGGAGATACATTCGATATTCCATTTGTTTCAAAACGTATCGAACAAATAAAATTACATACGGGTAAAATCATTTCCAACAATTTCAACAAAATTTCAACCATAGATCTGATGAAAAAAATACGTCCTTACAAATACGCCCTAGGTCTCCCAAATATAAAGCAAAAAACAATTGAAAAATATCTTGAAATATATCGTGAAGACAAATTCAATGGCGGACAGCTTATAGATGTATATTTAAACTTTCTGTCATCTCATTCAGAAAAAGAAAAATCTCTTGTTTTAATGCATAACCGTGATGACATGGAGGGAATGTTATTTCTAACTCCCATTTTTAATATTGATGCTATATCTGAAGGACTATTCAACAACATTACTGTCAGCACAAAAACAAAAAATAATTCCCTTTATTTTTTTACCGGATGCATACTTTCAGAACCTGTTCCCGAAAAAATAATTGCATCTATGATTGGCATTGATTTGACAGCTTGTGATGATAAATTATGTCTTACTGTTCCTATATATCATACATCTCTCAGACCATTTCCATACACCTCTGCTCCAGCTTGTACAAAGATCGAATATGACCTTCATGAATCACTTTTTATTCCTGATTCAAATTGTAAAAACCGCGAAATTTTACATTATAAAGAATCACGTAAATCAAAGTATTCATATATTGAACTGACTGATGAATTTCTTGGCAGCACGTCTGCACTTCATAATTACATACAGGAAATATCATCTGAAATATTGCATAACAAAATAATTTTAAAATGATTTTCAATAAAAAAAGAAGAACATCATAAAATGTTCTTCTTTCTTTTGGAGCAGCGGGGAGTCGAACCCCGGTCCAAAGACCCTTCCACTTCGGTATCTTCCATTATAGAATACTATTTAATTTTCCCTTTTCAATACGCCAATATTCGGGCTTATCAAATCAGTAGCTTCATGAATCTTCCCAGTCCTCAAAGCTTTGGAGAGGAAGTGCTTCGCCTTTTTGATGCCAGAAACCAATGCAGCGAATTACAATGGGCTGACAGCTGCCATATTAGGCAGCGTATGCTAAATTATTATCTTCAGCGTTTAAATTTTTCCAGGTTTTAACGCGGCCCCGGACCTCGAATGGCTGCCAAAGCTTCTGAATCCCTGTCGAAACCTTTACTACCCCAGAAATTACAGAACTAACAAACTTTTTATATCAAATAAATTTCTTTATTTAAATATCATTGTATCACATTAATTCATATCATATAAATTAATATTGCATAAATAATTAAATTATATTGCCATGATGCTATAAACTGACAAAACTAATAAATTTTTATGTTATATATGATATCTGGTTCTGCTTGATAAAACTCCACAGAGTTTTATTTGGTTGAAACTGACGTTCCATCATCTGCTGTACTGTCACTTGCCTTACCTGTATCTGATACACTTGCATCTGATACACTTGCATCTGAATTCGTTGCAAGTGTCTCACCTGTAAAGAAATTTGAATATTTATCAGTCCAGATGCCATCAAACCATTTATCATAATCCAGTGATGAAATCGTTGCATATTTCTCAGCTTGTTTCTTCTGATACTTATATACTGCACGCCCTATTGGAATTCCAAGTCCGGCTCCAACAGCCAGAGCTATAAAAAATACAGCAATCACTTTTGCTACTCTTAATTTTCTTAATTTCCTTGGACGATCTTTTTTTTCTTTCTTATGCTGATTAACCTTATCCTGACTCATGTTTTTTCGACCTCTGCTATTTTATGTGATATATAATAATCAATAATCATAACCAACGATATAACCATATGCTGAACTCATTTACATAAATTTTCAGCAAAAATAAACAAGTGCTATCTTAATTTAAATATTCCATAAAATCAAGTACTTAGATTACATTTACGCTGAAATTAATATTATACCGCCACTGCTGTTATGATTATGTTATTACAAATTCATATATTTCAACCTTTTAATGAAATTTTATAATCTCTTTCAGCTTCACGTTTCTGATCTCTTTTGGCTATATCTTCTCTCTTATCATACAGTTTTTTACCTCGCGCAAGTCCTATTTCCACTTTTACACGACTTCCCTTGAAATAAACTGATAAAGGCATTAATGTGTAGCCCTTTTCTTTTATTTTACCATAAAGCCTCATAATTTCACTTTTATGCATCAGAAGTCTCCTTGTACGGAGAGGATCTTTATTATAAATGTTTCCTTTTTCATATGGATTTATATGCATATGACAGATGTAAAGTTCACCATTATCTATCCCTACATATGCCTCCTTTATACTGCATTGTCCGAGACGGAGCGATTTAACCTCCGTCCCAAACAATTCAATTCCCGCTTCATATTTTTCATCTATAAAAAAATCATGATATGCTTTTTTATTATTTGCAATCAGTTTTACTGACTTCTCTGCCATAGTAAACTCCTAAATAACTGTACTTATAAAAAGATTATTAATTATCCTGATCTGCAAAAATAAAATCAATTATGCGATCAACCTTGTCACATTTTACTACCTTAATACGACACTTGTCACCAAGAACAATCTTTTTTCCTGTACTTTCTCCTACCATCTCATATTGATCTTCATAATATGAATAAAAATCATCCCTCATGTCAGATACATGTATTGCACCTTCTATTGTGCTCGGCAGAGTTACAAATATATATTGAGATGTAAACCCAGAAATAATGCCATCATATGTTTCTCCAATATGTCCTGCCATGTATTCAATCTCTTTCAATTTTTCAACATCTCGTTCAGCATCATCAGCTCTACGCTCTTTGGCTGAATTATCAGCTGCAACTTTCGGAAGTATTCTTGCAAAATGTTTTTTTCTTTCATTTGTCATTTTTCCATGCAGATTTTCCTTTATGATCCTATGAATCTGTAAATCAGGATATCTGCGTATCGGAGATGTAAAGTGGCAATAATACTTTGTAGCAAGGCCAAAATGTCCTATACACTCAGTTGAATATCTAGCTTGCTGCATAGAGCGCAGTGTCATCTGGCTTACAAGTGATTCATAAGGTTTTCCCTCTATTTCCTGAAGAAGTTTCTGAAATTCTTTAGGATGAATCTTATCTTTCGTCACTTTAAAATATATACCAAAATTTTTTATAAATGCACGCAATGTTTCAACTTTCTCTTCTACAGGCGGTTCATGTACACGATATTCAAATGGTATATCTGCCCAATAATATTCCTCTGCCACTGTTTCATTTGCAATAAGCATAAAATCTTCTATTAACTTTGTAGCACAGTTTCTTTCATGAGGTTTTATTTCTACCGGCTTGTGATTTTCATCAACTATTATCTTTGTTTCTGGCACATCAAAATCTATCGAGCCTCTCCTGCTTCGATTTTTACGAAGAATATCAGAAAGTTTCTGCATACGTTTAAACATAGGTATAAGATATTTATAACGTTCTACCGGTGCATTCTCCTTATCTTCAAGTATTGCTGCAACATCAGTATAATTCATACGTTCGTTTACATTTATAAGTCCTTCACATATCTCATGTGAAAGAATTTTACCTTTATCATCTATATCCATTACACATGAAAGAGTGAGCCTGTCCTCTCCATGATTCAACGAACATATCCCATTTGATAGTTTATGTGGCAGCATTGGTATTACACTGTCAACAAGATAATTGCTTGTTCCTCTTTTTAAAGCTTCACGATCAAGTGGTGATTTTTCTTTTACATAATGTGAAACATCTGCAATATGAACACCAAGATGATAAATCCCATCTTCATATGTAAGTGAAATCGCATCATCAAGATCCTTTGCGTCCTCACCATCAATTGTCACAGTATCTATATTTCTGAAATCACTTCTGCCAATTTTATCTTCTTCTGATACTTCATCCGGAATTTCATTTAATTCATCCTCTACACCATCAGGAAAGTCAACTGGTATATTATATGTCTTCAAAACCTGCAGAATATCTGTAGCAGGATCATCTATATGTCCGATTATCTCATCAATTTTGCCTGTAGGCGATTTCTTGCCGGTTCCATAATCAACAAGACTTACAATTACAATATTACCTGTAACTGCTCCAAGACTTGCCTTTTCAGGAACAAATATATCATCAGCAATTTTTTTATTGTTAGGTACAACAAATCCATATCCGTCTGATTTTGTAAAAACTCCTATTATCTCAGAAATTTCTCTTGATATTACCCTTACAATTTTAGCTTCTTTACGCGGACCATGCTGATCTTTTGAAGCTTGTATCAAAACTTTATCTCCATGAAATGCATTAAGGCTATTTCTTCCAGCTACAAAATAATCATCTTTTTCACCATTTACCCTGACAAATCCAAAACCTCTTCGTGTGCTCATATAAGTCCCTGTCATTACATGATCAGGTGTCAGCATATAACGATTATTTTTTGTTTTAATAATTTTCACTTCATCACAAAGTCTGTTTAAAATTTCAAGAAAAATATCTTTATCTTCATCAGCCACATTTAGAATTTCACAAAGTTCTTTGAACTTTGCCGGTCTATATTCCTTTGAAGATAATAAATTAAGAATTCTTCTTACTCTTTCATCATCTTCCTCTTCTGCTTTTTCTTCATCCCCTAAATCGCCTTCAACCTCATAAATATCTGAAATATCAAATTCATCAGCCATAGTAATCCCTCTTTTCTCATAATAGTATGCTTACAACCTATACATATTAATGTTATATATCCAATGCAATCCTCACATAAGTAAAACTGTAATGCGTGTGCGACCAATATTAAAATTATTTTCATACAAGCAACAATTTTTAATTTCGTGTTCTCGTGTCATATCATATTGATCAATTTAATAATACCACTCAAAAGTTTTAAATCATCTATTTAATTAAAATTTTAACAAATTTTCATATTATTTTAAATAAAAAAACAGAGCACCCTGATTTATATACTTTCAAAGTGCTCTATCTTATACTTAATTATAAATTATATATATTGTGCATCACAAAAATACATTAAAAATTTTACATCCATTTGGAACTAAGTAAAGCTGCTATAATAATAAACAATGCTCCCAGAACAACTGTAATCCTCTGTATTACAGCATCCTTGGAATGTTTCTTATTACGACTCCAATATGAATCAACCGTGCCGGTCATCGTTCCATTCAATCCATTTTCTTTTCCTTCCTGCATAAGAACAATTATGCTCAGCACTACTGAAATTATAATAAATACAACTGTTAATGCAATCTTCAAAATATTTTCCTCCCAAATCGAGTCTGTTTTAAAATATAATTTTCTTGATAATACCATAGGCATTTAATAAGTGCAATACTTTTCACAATTTATATCTTGCCATTGAAATAAGCCGTGCAACAGTTCCCTTTGCATAATCTTTTCATATTCCATAAATACCAAATCTCTACAAATCGAACCAATATCCTCTTTTACATGCATTGAAAATAAAACAGAACAATCTTATGCAAAATCCGAAAGTAGATTTCTAATTTTAATTCTTAATTCCAACATAAAAAACAGGATTTTTTAATATAATTCCATCTGAATTTTAAAATTCGACTTTAATTATACTTTCCATTTTTAAAATTTTCCATCAGGATTTTCTCTGTCATTTCTACTTCTTCTTCAAGTTCTGTAGCAGACATCAGATTTGCACCAGCCCCTCTGATAATCAATTGAACAAGTCCATCTGATGTTACAATTGTTATATCCTTACTGTCTGAATTTCCAATGGTGAATTTTTCAATATATTGATCTGCCGTTTCTGCTTCTTTTGTATAAACAACATGAATATTCTGATAATCGAATTTTGTTGTATAATGCCCATGCACTCTGTATGCATCAAATACAACTATTATTTCAATACCTTTTACAGCCTGATAATTTGACATAATATCAAGTAATTTAAAACGTGCACCATCCATAGTTTCTTCTGTCAGATTACTGAGTTTTGACCATGCATGAATTATATTATACCCATCTACAAGCATATATTTTTTCTTTACCTTTATTCTATTTACAGCTTTCTTGTTATCATATACTGTTTTGGTATAATCATTTGATGAAAAACATGTCGAAACATATGATGCATTATTAATTCCAGTATTTTTCTTATATTTATCATCAGAACTATTTGCAAATGATGCATTTCTTATAATCCTGTCTATCTCATCAGTACTTATAACATCATATCTATTTGACATAGGTACTGTTCTGCCATTTACATTTTTTTCTCTTATATCAAAATATTTATTTTCTTCTGAATTAAGATGCATTAAATGTTCAGCTTCATACCATGGAACATATATTACCATTCCATTATTTACAAAAATTGAAGATGATGGGGAATCAACATCTGCATCAGGGTTGTATCCTGTTTTATCTATAACATCTTTTGCATTGTGGCATAAATAATATCCGCAATATTTCATAGTAATATGACCGCTGCCACATGTCATTGAAGTAAGATCAAGATTGAATTTTCTTATTAAAACAGCAGGAGCTTTCCCCGTTATAATTGTTACTGATGGCGTTTTATCCTTAATTTCACATGTACCGTACATTCCTGTCAACTCATGCATAATCCGTCCAACATATTTTTGAGGACATTCAATTCTATATTGAAAATATGGCTCCAAAAGCACACTTCCGGTTTTCATAAGTCCGGCGCGGACAGCTCGCCTTACTGCCTCCTTAAAATCCATTGGTATTGAATGCTTAACCGAAGCTTCTCCGGCAGTAAGTGTGATTTTCATATCTGTAAGCTGACTTCCTGTCAATATTCCAACAGGCAGACTTTCTTCCAGCGCAGAAAGTATCACTTTTTGATAATTGACTTTAAGATTGCTGGCACTTACGTTTGTTGCCACTTCTATTCCGGAACCTGCCGAAAGCGGTTCTATCATAAGCTGAACCTCTGCATAATGCCTAAGCGGTTCATAATGCCCATAACAGTAAGTTCTGTTTGCAATCGTTTCACGATACAGAATTCTACCGTCATCAAATGTAACATCAACGCCTGTCCGTTCATTAATTATATCTTTCAAAATTTCAAGCTGAAGTGAACCCATAGCAAAAACAGTTATCTGTTCTGAATCACTATCCCATTTTGCATTAAGCATTGGATTTTCTTCTGTTAATTCTTTCATTTTGGAAAAGAAATCTTTGGGTGATACATTTTCAGGAAGTCTTAATCCATATGACAGTACCGGCTGAATTTTCCATTCTTCTCTATCAGGTTCAATTCCCAAGCCCTCTCCTGCATATGTCAAACACGGACCTGTAACTGCAACTACATCATTTATGCCAGCTTCTGTTACAGTTTCATACTTTTCTCCGCTATATATTCGTATCTGATTTACTTTCTCATCGTTCAGCAAACTTTTTACACAAAGTTCACCTCCGGTAACCTTTAAAAATGTAAGCCTTTCACCATTTTCATTATGTAATATTTTAAAAACTCTGGCTCCGAATTCTTTTTGCAGATTATTATCAGGAGACAATTCACATATGCCATTTATTAGTTCATCAATTCCATCCATGTGAAGTGCAGATCCAAAATAGACCGGGATGCTCTCACGCCTTCTTACGTTTTCCCGAAGATCCGATAGTTCAATTTTGTTCCCATTCAAAAATTTTTCCATCAAATCTTCATTTGTCGCAGCAAAATTTTCAATTATATCCTGATAATCTGAATTCATATTTATAAAATTTTCATTTAGGAATCCAAGTTCTTTAATGAGTTCTTGTTTTTTCTTTACTGTTTGATCCATTTTATTTATGAAAAACAGAATCGGAATATTATGCTGTTTCAATAACTCAAAATATACACGTCCATTCTCTGTCATACCATCTGGCGCACTAATCAAAAAAACAGCTATATCTAATATATCAAGAACTCTTTCTGTTTCCGATGCAAAGTCAAGGTGCCCTGGTGTATCGATTATTGTTATTCTGCAATTTTCAGTCTCGACTATTGCCTGTTTGGAAACTATTGTAATTCCTCTTTTACGTTCAAGTTTTTCAGTATCCAGATAAGAATTTTTCTTGTCAACCCGGCCTGGTTCTCTGAGTTTACCGGTTTTATACAGTAGTGCTTCTGTTAAAGTTGTCTTTCCTGCATCAACATGAGCTACGATACCTATTGTTATTTTTTTCATATATTATATATAACCCGGAAAAGTCATATCGCATTGATTTATCATAACGCCAAATACTACCTAAGCATATGATAGGCCAAAACAATATGACTTTTATCTCAATCATTATTTATCAGTTATGTGTCAATATCTATTTCATTTCATTATCTTCTTTTAAATCAGAGGTGCAAAATGGACATTTCACAGCTTCATTTGGGATTTCACTCATACAATATGGGCATTTTCTTTTAAGCTCGGCCGTTTCATTTTTTTTGCCAAGACTCATTAATTTATTAGCTGCACTCACTATTACAAAAAGAATAAATGCCATTATTATAAAGTTAATTACTGCAGACAAAAAAGCCCCCCACGTTATTGCATTGCCATCCGGACCCGGAAGAGGTATCTTGCCACCAAAATGGGTGCCACCCACTATATTTAAAAGCGGTTTAATAAAACTATCTGTAAAGCTGGTTACAAGATCTTTAAATGCCGCACCAATAATAACGCCAATTGCCATACTCAGAACATCACCTTGTATTGCAAACTTTTTAAACTCCATTAAAAACTTTTTCATATTTTATCCTCCATAGATGACACATAAATAATAAATTATTTTTTCAGATATTCCTGGTTTTCTTCTGAATGTTCTACTTCTCGACAAAAAGAATGTGACAAATCTATCATATCTTCCATACAAAACCTTCCATTTTTTTTCCATCTGCTGATACACATAAATAGCATAAATGTCACGCTTCTTCTTATAAAGAGTATTTCATTTTCAATATTTCTATCATGAAATTCCGAATCAATATAATATCTGAAAACTAAATATTCAGCAAATTTCCCTAACAACGAAACAGCTTCTGGTATCATCATAAATTCATTTTTATATTTTATCAACCCTTCAATATTACTTAACAATTCTTTTATATAGTTTTCCCAATCATCATTTATCATTTCAAGTTTATTTATTTTATATATTAATAATTTGATTTCCTGTTCTTCTTTAAGAAAAAGCTTTTTTAGAGACTCACTAGTATTTGTCTGAAGCCTGATGATTTGTTCATTTCTTTCTATCAGTAAATCTGCAATGCCTTGCACTTTTGACCTGTAATATTCCGCTTTATCTTTTACATGGAGATTGTAATCATCATCATCACGAAGTATATATCTCATTTTATCTGTACTATATAAAAGTCTTCCGGCCTCCACACATGAAATAGACAAGTCAACCTGTT
>CALMUC010000222.1 GCA_937872845.1 uncultured Lachnospiraceae bacterium
TTCCAGTATATGACAACAACAGCTAAAATTGCTCCAAGCTGTATTACAACCATAAACATATCCTTAAAATCCTGTTTTGCTGACATCTTAAGAAATGTATCAACAAGAAGCATATGTCCTGTGCTGCTTATCGGAAGCCATTCAGTAATTCCCTCAACAATCCCCAAAAATATTACTTTTAAAATTTCCAAAAATGCCATATTTGTGAAGGCCTTCCGGCCATCCTCCTTTTTATATGTAAATCACATATATTTATTAATTATCAGTTCTATTATTGACTGTATTTTTTATTATATTTATTTCTATCTTTTTTATTTCTTTTTATCACTTTTTATCACTTTTTATCATTTTTATCTTTTTTTATCATTTGTTTGTCATCTCTTCATATTTAGTACAAACTTCTTCTGCATCTCCAGCTGCAACAAGTTCTCCATGATTAAGGATAATTGCTTTATTGCATATGAGACGCACCTGATCTGTATTATGAGAAACAAATAATACTGTTACATTCTTTTTCAGAAGATTCATCAATTTATTTTCACTTTTCTTTCGAAACTTTGCATCCCCAACCGAAAGAACTTCATCAAGAATCAGCATATCAGGTTCAACTATTGTTGCAATTGCAAACCCGAGCCTTGCCTTCATTCCTGAACTGTAATTTTTCAAAGGTACGTCAATAAATCTGCCAAGTTCAGAAAATTCAATTATCTCATCTATCTTTTCATCTATAAATTTTCTGCTGTATCCAAGGCACGCACCATACAGATAAACATTTTCCTTACCGGTATACTGTGGGTCGAATCCCGCTCCAAGTTCAATAAGGGGTGCAAGCACACCATGTCTTTCAACCTTACCTGCAGTTGGTTTAAATACGCCTGCTATAACCTTAAGAAGCGTTGATTTCCCGGCTCCGTTAAATCCAAGTATTCCAAGACGATCTCCTTTTTCAAGTTCAAATGAAACATTCTTCAGTGCCCAGAAATCATTATATTTTAAACCTTTATGAAATTTGGCAATTACATATTCTTTTAGAGAATCAACCTTTTCCTGACTCAGATTGAATTCCATACTTACATCATTAACGATAAGAGCTTTTTCACCCATGAAATCTTCTTCCTTTTATATATATAGAATAAATTTATCCTGATTCTTATGAAACAGCCATGTACCAAAAAGAATAGTCAGCATGCTGAAGCCTAACGAATACATAATATATTTATAATTCATCGTATGTCCAAACACAGACTGTCTGAATAATGTTATTACACAAAAAAGCGGATTACCTTTAAGAATGAATCCCCATTTGCTGTAAAGAAGTTTTTCAGGTTCATAGAAAATAGCACATGTATACATAACAATCATAAGAAGAACATTCCACAAATACTCCATATCTCTGAAAAACACACCGACAGTCGATAGAATCAGTCCGCATCCGAGACTCAGTAGAAGCAGAATAACAAGAGGAACTATCGCTCCAAACAAATACACAGTAGGATATGTTCCAAGAACAAGTGCTGCTGCTGCCAGTACAATAAGTGAAATCAGGAAAATCACATAATTGAACAATATACATGAGAGCGGATAAAGGATCTTTGGAACATAAACCTTCTTTATTATCGAACTGTTTGCACGAATTGATTTAAGTGCTGATGTTGTAGACTGTGAAAAAAATGTATAGAGCAGACGACCGCACAAAATGAAAATTGCAAATGATTTTATATCCTTATGATGATAAAGTGTTCCGAACACAATAGTAAGAACTATCATTGTAAGTAACGGTTCCAAAAGTGACCATAAAATTCCAAGATACGAACGCCGATATTTTAATCTTATTCCCTTCTTTATAAGTTCAGAAAGTATAAAACGATTTTGAAGTAGTCGGTTCTTTTCCATTGTCAAAACACCTAATCCTTTATAAATTCAACTGAATCTGCTGCTTTTTTAAATATTTTCTTATAGCTTGGCCAAACATCTGTATAACACGAAAAGTTTATAAGCCAGTACTCATCTCCATTTTCAAATATATATGTCTCATATGAATACTTTGTTCCCATAATCGTTTTTTTATATACAAACGATGTATAATCGCTGCCACTTTTTACTGATGGCGATCCCGGTATATTATTAGCTTTAATATAGGCCATGGCATAATCCGCTGCTGAATTTGCTTCAAGTCCTCTTTTTTCAAGATCATCTTTGCTTGAACATATCCCGATCACTTCAGGTCCGTTTGCACTCTTATAATACCAGTTAGTTCCTTTCATTTTTGATTTTTGAAACTCCTTGGCAAGAGATATTTTCATATCTTCTTCTGTGACTTTTCTTTTTGCCTCTCCACAGCCCGTAAGTGTTGAAAGAATTAAAATTAACAATGCAAATATCACAGCAGTCTTCATTTTATTTATTTTTTTCATTTTATTTATTTTTTTCATTTTATATGACAACCCTTTTTTCATGCAAATCACCTGCCGTTCAAATCCGCCTTTATCATAATGTTGTGTATCTTTTTTGTCAAGAAAAGGAGGCTTTATTTATCAATATAAAATAAAGAGCTGTCCGGATTATACCGAACAGCCCATCCACAAATATTTTTATCCAAATTACTCAACTTCAAAAATCCAACCCTTCGGAGCTTCTATTCTTCCCATTTGAATTCCTGTCAATGTATCATAAAGTTTCTTGACAGTTGGTCCCATTTCACCATTTGCGCTGCCTGGGAATACGATTTCTCTGCCATGATCATTAATCTTTCCTACCGGTGAAATTACAGCTGCCGTACCACAAAGTCCACATTCATCAAATGAAGAAACTTCATCAAAAAACACCTCTCGTTCCTCAACTTCCATTCCAAGATAGTCCTTGGCAACAACCTCAAGAGAACGACGTGTTACAGAAGGCAGAATACTGTTTGATTTAGGAGTAATAAATTTATTACCCTTTATAAATATCATATTTGCTCCGCCTGTTTCTTCTATCTTCTTGCGTGTGGCTGGATCCAGATATACGTTCTCATCAAATCCGTTCTTATGTGCATCAACAATTGCATGAAGACTCATGGCATAATTAAGTCCCGCCTTAATATGACCTGTTCCATTAGGAGCGGCACGATCAAAGTCACTTACACGAATAGTAATCGGCTTTGCTCCGCCTTTAAAATACGGTCCGACAGGTGTAGCAAGTATTCTGAACATATATTCTTCTGCAGGTTTTACTCCAATAACGGCGTTGTATCCAAACATATAAGGTCTTATATAAAGTGTTGCACCTGATCCGAAAGGTGGTACCCATGCTTCATTTGCCTTAATTGTTTTAACAACTGCATCTACAAATCTATCTTTAGGGAACGTTGCCATTTCAAGACGTTTTGCTGAGTTATACATTCTTTCTGCATTTAAATCAGGTCTGAATGTAACTATTTTTCCCTGTTCTGTCGTGTACGCTTTCATTCCTTCAAAGCATGACTGTGAATACTGAAGTACACATGCACACTCACTCATTGTTACATTATGCTCTGATGTAAGTTTTCCCTCATCCCACTGTCCATTTTTGTACATAGAAACATAGCTCTTATCTGTTTCAATATATGAAAATGAAAGAGAGCTCCAGTCAATATTTTTCTTTTCCACTTTAAACATCTCCTATCGGTATAAGATTCTGTAAATTGCAACCAACTTACTACATTGTACTTTTTATCATTTGAATGTCAAGATACTCTTTCCAAAAATTTTAATGTGAAAATGATTTTTTTCGAAACTTTTTTTTATATTTCTTTACTTTATCCTTTTCTCTTTCCGTTATCTCATTTAATATAAAAGTTTATTTTTAATTAGTTTTACTCAATTTCTACACAGAAAACTATCATTGTGATATAATTTATATGTATTAATGTCGTAGGA
>CALMUC010000223.1 GCA_937872845.1 uncultured Lachnospiraceae bacterium
AGAAAATTCTTAATAAAAAACTACTCTGGTAATCTATCTGAATTAGAACATCATGAATTGAAACAGGGATACATATCAACAAAACCGGTTATCAGAATAAGAAAATGGGACAATACAAAGATTCTGACAATAAAATCATCCGGTTTAATTATGCGCGATGAATATGAAATTGAGCTTAGCGAAGATGAATTTCAAAATCTGGAAAAAAAAGTTGAAGGAAATATAATAAATAAAACTCGCTATATCATACCAATTAATAATAATCTCAAAATTGAAATGGATATATTTCATGATATTTTTGAAGGTCTATGCTATGGTGAAGTTGAATTTCCTGATATTGAAACAGCCGAAAATTTTAAAGCTCCTGATTTCATGTATAAGGACATCTCAAAATCAGGAGTTTTTCAAAATTCAAGCCTAAGCCGTATGGAGCTCTCTGATGTCAGTGCATTTATTAAAAATGCATACAAATAATAAATCTAATAAATTTTACATTCTATATCTTTTATATTTTTATAAATCACACATAAATATTTTATAAATCATCATATATTATATATTATATGTCTGCTTATCTATTATATTTTGGCATTCGTCTGATTTTTAATATATGGTTTTAAGGCTTTACGTATCCATATTACAGCAATAAAAATTCCAACTGCAGACGGCAGGACTGCTCCTAAAACATATTGCAGTGCTTCATTAATATTAACCAGTAGAATTCCTATTGTTTCAGCATAAAAACACATCCTGAATAACTCTTTACTATAAATCTCAAGTGTTGTTGAATTGCATAATTTTTTATTTACAGCCATAAGTACAGCTGCAAGTATCATATAACGTATTGCATCCATAACTGCGCGCCATATAAAAAATATAAAAATTGAAATATACCATATCCATGCATTATCAGCCAAATCTTTATTAGTAAAACCATCTGGAAGCATTTCAGAAACAGGAATGTTATATACTTCCGTATATAAATCTTCACCAGCTGAATTTTCAAAAAAAATCATTTTTATATTTTTTCTTCCAAATGCTGCATAAACTCCATCAGATTCCAAATCATCTTTTGTCACTTCATCTTTATCAGACTTAATTATAATATGCATATTGTTAACAATCATTCCAAAGTCATCGCTTGCTTTTAATGTTCCATTTTCGACCCTGAACGAAGGCATAGTATTCATAAAAAGTTTATTAAATCCGCCAAAATTAATAATTGTTGCTGCTGCCGGCATAATTGTTGTCATAAAAGAAACCAGCATTACAAGAAAAATTGTATATTTAACAAATCCAGAAACCTTTTGAGCTGCAAGTCCCGGAAGTTTTCTTGGTGAAACAATTGAACTTACAAGTTGTTCCAGAATTCCGGCTTTTTTTGATACCCCAAATTTTTCTGGATCCAGACGAGGTTCCTGCGGCATACCATTTGAAAATTCTTTATCATCAATATAATATTTCATAATAAATTATAATACTCCAATGCTTTTTTTATTCCACCATCCATAACATCATCTGTAACAAATTCAGCTGCTTTAATTGCATCATAACTTCCCTTTTTCATACATACTGAATGTCCGGCAAAGTTCATCATTTCTATATCATTATTTCCATCCCCAAAAACATATACATTTTCTTTTGAAAGATTAAAATAATTCAGAAGAAATTCAATTCCTGTTGCTTTTGAAAAACCTTCTGGCTCCAGTTCGCAAAAATCACCTTCCCTGTCTATGTATGTAAAATATTTTTCTATGTATTTTTCAAATTCAGAAAGCCTGCTCTCTTCCGTATACCATGCAGAAAATTTATCAAATTGAAAATTTTTGTCATATATATCTGTTATTATGCGCCTGTTATTTTTTGAAAAATACTCAACAAGTATATCACGTTCAGAATTTTCTACAGCAATATCATATGCTGTAAAATCCGAATATTCATATAGTGCTCCCATTTTATATTCTCTGCATTTTTCTGCCACATCGCGGCACAGTTTTTTTGACAATTCATTATGCAACAATACTTTATTATGATATATAATATTGCTCCCACAGCCACATACATAACCATCAAAACCTATATCTTTTATATAGTCATCTATATTGCAAAAAACTCTACCCGTATTTATAAAAATCAGATTTCCATTTTCTCTGGTTTTTACTAAAGCTTTTAACGCATCTTGCGGAAACATTTTACGTTTATCATTCGTAATAAGAGTTCCATCAATATCAAAAAACAATAAGTTTTTCATCATTCACCAAGATTGTCAATCAAATTTATCATTTCTATAGCTGAAAGGGCACAATCATATCCTTTATTTCCGGCTTTTGTGCCTGCCCTCTGAACTGCCTGCTCAATGTTATCTGTTGTGAGAATGCCAAATAAAACTGGAACTCCAGTTTTAAGACCAACTTCAGCTATACCTTTTGAGACTTCATTACATACATAATCATAATGGCTTGTCTCTCCTCTTATTACTGCACCAAGTGCTATAACTGCATCATATTTTCCGGACTCTGCCATCTTCTTTGCAATAACCGGAATTTCAAAAGCGCCTGGAACCCATGCAAGTGTTATATTATTCTCATCTACATCATGTCGTACAAGTCCATCAACGGCACCACTTATGAGTTTAGAAACTATAAATTCATTAAATCTTGCCGCCACAATACCAACCTTAAAATTCTTACATCCAACTACCTTTCCTTCTAA
>CALMUC010000224.1 GCA_937872845.1 uncultured Lachnospiraceae bacterium
CGCCCATTTCCTTCGTGCCGACCTTGTTGGTCCCGCGCTCGTAAATGTCCCTATTTGAGTAATATATGTAACTTCATCCCCATCTTTCTTTGTGATAAGGCAAAGTTTAGAATGGACTTTTATACTATCCAGACCATAAATAACATGGCACCCTGCATCTTCAAGCTGACGTGACCATTCAATATTATTTTCCTCATCAAAACGTGCTTTCAGTTCAACAAGAACATCAACCTGTTTTCCATTTTCAGCAGCTTCAACAAGATATTCGACCACTTTGCTGTGTTTGGCAAGTCTGTACAAAGTCATTTTAATTGAAACAACTGTCGGATCATTTGCCGCTTCATGAAGCATATTTAAAAATGGTCTTATACTTTCATATGGATAAGATAAGAGTTTATCTTTTTCAATTATCTGAGGCAGAAGTGGTTTTGTTTCATCAAAAAACGGTGATTTCTGTGGAACTCTCTTAGGATAAAACAATTCTTTCTTATGTCGGAGAATATCCTGAATTGTAAATACAAATGAAAGATCAAGAGGCGACCGTGACTTAAATATCATATTTTTATCAATATTCAGATACTGCTCCATACGATGAAGTACTGTTTTATCAAGATCTCTTGTATATTCCATACGAACCGGCTGAAGTTTACGGCGCTGTTTAATAACCTCTGCCATATGGTCTCTATAATTAAGTTCTTCATCATAAACTTTATCCGCATCTATGTCAGCATTTCTTGTAACGCGAATAAGTGATTTACTTATAATTGAATATCCCTGAAATACGCTTGGAAGAAAATGCAGTATCAGCTCCTCTGCAAGCATATACCAGCCCTCACGTCCCGGAATTTTTATAAGCCGGTTGAACATTCCATTATTGCATGGAATAATTCCTATTCTATGCTTTCCATTCTTAGTTCCAAGAACTGCAACCGCACAGATTTCATTGTTCTTGATAAAAGGAAAAGGCTGCTTTTTACTGACAGTAATCGGTGAAAGGAGCGGCAATATTTCACGTTCAAAATATCCTTTCAGATATTCACCCTCTTTTTCATCCAGTTTTGCAAAATTTATAATTTTTATACCTTGTCCTTCTACTTCTGTCATAAGCTCAACATATGATGCATCTTTCCTATGTCCAAGTTCCTCCACCCTCGCACGGATTGCATCGAGCTGTTCACCAGCCGTCATATTTGTTTTATTTTCTTTGGAGTTATCCTGAAGAAGCATCTGATCATGTATTGATCCTACTCTAACCATAAAAAATTCATCTAAATTAGTCTGGTAGATAGAAACAAAACTAAGCCTCTCACAGAGCGGAGTTCTGTTATCTTCTGATTCTTCAAGAACTCTCTCATTGAAATGGAGCCATGACATCTCTCGATTTTCATAAAGTAAACTCATATAGCCACCTCCCTGCCTAATTCATAGGCCTACATTACATGAGTGAATTTTA
This sequence comes from uncultured Lachnospiraceae bacterium, assembly GCA_937872845.1. GTDB lineage: Bacteria > Bacillota > Clostridia > Lachnospirales > Lachnospiraceae > Eubacterium_Q. The sequence continues at coordinate 1,454 of CALMUC010000224.1, forward strand.
TCATTTTTATATGCTTCTTTCAATTAATGCGCATACAATCTGGCAAAAGTATTTCGTTAAATCAAAGTAAAACTTTCACTTTTTTATTCATATTTTCTATGATAGAGTATTCATTAATTTAAATATTTCCACATTAGACAGAAATATTTTCCTATACAATCTATAAGTTATTTTATAATTTGAAGATTATTTTATACACAAAATAAAAAGGAGAAAAGATAATACATGGATAATAAAGAATCAAGCAGAGAAGAGCTGCTTCGTGAGCTTCTGAAAACAACTGATGCTGAACTTGGAGATGAGGAACTTCTTCACATGCTTATATCGCACAAGCTGTCAGCTTCTCCCAAAGATGAAGCAAAGCCGTCATTCGGACAGAAAGCAGCGGATGCCGTTGCAAATTTTGTAGGCAGCTGGGCTTTCATATTTACATTTCTCGGAATAATATTTTTCTGGATGCTGTCAAATATACTGCTCGCCGCACATGCATTTGATTCATATCCCTTTATACTTCTTAACCTTTTTCTTTCCTGCGTTGCAGCAATTCAGGCCCCACTTATCATGATGAGTCAGAACCGTCAGGAAACTAAAGATAGAGAGCGGGCAGAAAATGATTACAATGTCAACTTAAAAAGTGAACTGATTGTTGGTGATCTTCATATGAAACTTGACAGTATACTTGAAAATCAGGAAAAACTGCAGCATGAACTTGATGAAATACAGAGCAGTCTAAATAAGAAAAATTAAAATACTTATATGAAAACCGGATATAAATTAAACCTCGGACTGTCATCACAACCCGAGGTTTTTCCATCTGATCTTATATTTAATTAAATCCAAACATTTTCTGCGATATTTCGTATCCTAATTTTATTATATTTCTGCCAAGCCGTGAATGAAGCTGACCGGCACATCCAAGAAAATGCCTGCAGACATACTTATACTGTCCAGGATATTCTTTTTTTAAAAACTGCCATAACTCATCTTTATCATGCAGTGCTTCCTTCGTTCCCTTTTTTATAAGAAACGCAGTCGGAACCATCATCATCATTGATAGATATGAACTCATATAACTGCGGAGTCTTTTATTCTCAATATTTCTAAGAGGATAATCTTCTATCATAAGCTTTGTCACTCTTATCTGCTGGTCAATCCTATCCATCATATTCTTCTCATTTACAGACTGGTCAATCCGTCCTGTACGATAATGATAAAGATCTACATCGAGATAGTACAGACGTTTTGCATATGGAAGCGGGTGATATACATAGATATTATCAACATAAAATGTATGCTTTGGAAGCGTAATTCCTGACTGTCTAAGCAATTTTGTACGATATATGACAGAATGCATAAGAATATTTTCCCAAGGTTTAAAACGCCCTATTTCATCCCATTTGAATGATGTACGGACAGGCATAACATGCTTATAACTTACACAATGTTTCTTATTATTGCCATCATGTTCATATACATAATCAGAAAATAATATATCAAATTTCTCACCAAGACGTATATTGTATGTAAGAAAATCCATAACAGCCATCAATGCTTTGCGATTAAGCCAGTCATCTGAATCCAGCACCTTGAAATATTTTCCACGCGCCGCTGCAAGACCAGCCATTACAGCATCACCATGTCCGCCATTTTCCTTATGTATAACTCTTACAATCTCCGGATAACGTTCCACATAATTATCCGCTATCTGAGGTGTACTGTCCGTTGATCCGTCATCTACAATAATAACCTCTATTCCTGGCACATCAATAAGTGCTGAGCGGACTGCCTTGTCAAGATAATCCTGCGAATTATAACATGGTATCGCAACCGTAAGTACTACATGATCGTCATATAATTTGTTTTGATTATTCTCATCCATTTTATTTTCTTTCTTAACTTTATAATCAGATATTTCTTATTTAGCTGGATTTCTTTCCGATTTTGTAATTTCAAGTTATTCTTATTTATAATCAGATTTCAGCTGTCTGATACTCTTATCACACACAAACTGTGGAAGTACATAAATAATCAAATAGTAAACTACAGCCATATCCATCGCCGTAACAACATCTACTACAGAATGCTGTTTAACAAACATAGTTGAAATAATAATTAACGCTGATAATATCACACTGCATATCCCAACAATATGATGTTTTTTATTTGCTTTACTTTTTAAAAATGCTACTGCTACAACTATTGAATTATAAACATGTATACTTGGCATAACATTTGTGGATGTATCACTTGCATAAAGCCGCCGTACAAGCCTTGCACAGATATCATTTCCCGTAACAGTATCAGGTCTCAGCATAAGCTTATTCGGATATAGCCACGATACAATAAGAAATGTTGTCATTCCCAATGCAAGGAACCATGCAAGCCTATTAAATTCCTGGCGCTCATATAAAATGAAATACGCAACTGACAGAAATACATAAAAAAACCATATTACATATGGGATTATAAAATATTTGCAAAACGGGATTTTATCATCAAGCCCTGTATGTATGATGTGAAACGCTACATCATTCCTTTTTTCAAGCCACGTAAAGAAAATAAAATAGACCGGAATATACAGAATCCAAAAAAATATGCGATGTTTTTTTATATTATCTTTCATAGAACCTCCGGAGCAATCATCACTAAGCCGCAATCTTCATATTATGCCACATAAACCTCAAAGTCAAAGTATTTACAAACATTTCACAATTTGCTGCAGAAAAGCAAAAGGGCGTTGGTCGCATACCCCCACCGCCCTTTACTCTTATGTCATTATAAATTGATACTTATCACTTATTATTTTCTGATGCAGATACTGAGTCAGTCTTGATAACAAACTTTACACTGCCCTTCATGTCCTTTGAAATTCCGCCAAATGACTGATATGCTTCACCGGCATCTACAATTTTATTTATTTTATCTGTCATATCATTTGCATCTGTTTCTGCCGAATCAAGCTGATCAATTATCTTCTGAGTTGCTTTTTTGAGATCATCTGCCCCATTATTCAAATCATCGCTGCTTGCGTCAAGTTTATCCAGACCATCTTTTAATTCTGAAGTTCCGGCCTTAAGCTGCTTTGTTCCGCTTACAAGAGTCTTTCCACCATTATCAAGCTGATTAAGCCCTTCTGCCAAAGTTTCTGCTCCATTATCAAGCTGTGATACTCCACTGTTAAGCGTATTTGCTCCTGAACTCAGCTGTGAAATTCCTGCTTTAAGCTGCTGTATCTCTGGTGCATAAAGAGAAAGCTGCTGATCAACCTCACTAAGTGCAAGATTTGCACCATACTTCATTCCTTCAGCTGCATATATACTTGCAATATTTGTAATCTGTGAATTTAGAGTAGTTGGAAGATCTGTTGAAAACTTTCCAAATTCAGTTGCAAGTTTTCCATACTCATCACCATATCCCTGACCATATCCTTCACCGTATCCGGCCGCAAATGCAGCAGCAATAACCGGCTGAAGTGTCTGCATCTGAGCAGACATCTGACTTTGTGTCGTAGTTTCTATTATTGATACTACATCAGGATCAGCTAATATTTCATCATCCGTCACTGTAGCTGGTATATTTTTTTGTTGTCTGACTGTTGCAATAACCTGCTGCGTTACAGCCGCTTTTATGCCTGGCTCCATTTGGCTTGAAACCTGACTCATTACATATGTGAACGTTTGATCACTTGCAATATTTGCAAGTTTTGTGCTATTTGCATTTGTTCCGGCTGTTCCGGCTTCGGCTGTTATCACACTTTTGGCATCCTGACCGGCAAGTTTTGCAAAATCAGGCGTATCTGATGCGACAAGGCTAGTGACTGCAGATGTTACATTTGAAGCACTTGCTCCGTCTTTTTCTGCATTTGCCTTGATTGTTGCTGTGGCTGCACTCTGCTGATCTGCTGTTAGTGTTGTATTTGCCCCCTGCGCAGATGGCAGATTAAACGATGAAAGTTTTGAACCTACAGTATTGAGTCCTGATGACAACTGTGAAGCTCCCGATGCCGCACTGTCAAGCCCGCTCTTTAGTGTCTTTGATCCTGTGCCTGCCGATCCGATTCCTGCTGATACCTTTGACGCACCATCATTTAATTCCTTTGCCCCCGAATCCAGCTTATCTGTACCGGTTTTTACTTCAGATACTCCATCTGTATACTTCTTGATTCCATCAACAAGCTGATCCATTCCATCACTATACTGATCTGACAGATCATTTATCTTATCTTCCATCTTATCAAGGCTTAAATCTTTATCAAATGAAATTCCCATCATATCTGTTGATGCAACTGTCACTGACATATCAAGTTTAAAATTCGTTGCATCTGCTGTTATTTCAAAATAATCAGGAATATTTATATCTTTATCTTTTATATCAAGGCTTTCTGCAAGACCAGGCATTCCCATTCCTGCGACTATATACTTATCTCCATCAGAAATAACCTTGCCATTTGTAGTTTCTACATTTTTAAAATGCTCACCATCAAGTATAAGTCCTGTGGCCATCATAAATGGTGTATATACCCCATCTTTTTTTGAATTATTCTGATAATCAAAGCGTATCTTTACTTTACCGCTCTTTCCCGCGATTTCAGAAGGTGAAACCTTTTTACCACCAATATAATAAGATACATTTACACCTACCGGAAGCTGAACTGAGGATTTTCCCTGATAGTAAATTGATGACCCTTCAGCATCCCATGTAATGTTCTTTCCATCCTGCTTAAATGATTCATTTCCCTTTACATTTTTTATATCAGAAAGTGAACTTGTATCCTTTATGCTCTTTGATTTATCAGTATTTTTCAGCCATTCATCAACAATTGTACTGGTTGATTTACCTTCAGCATCCGCCACCACATACACTGTTTCATCCTTATCTGCATCTGTATCAGTAGATAATCCGACTGTATCTTCTATTGTGTCAATAATTCCTGTATCATCACCACTGTCGCCCTTTTGAACAGAATCTGTCCTGGCTGCGCTTTGATTTTCTGACTTAGCATCAACCTCTGTATTCTGATTCACACCAAGCCCTACCATAAGAGATGCACACATTGCTGCTGCAATTGCACGCTTTATTTTTCCATTTTTCATAAAATTCATATAATTTTACTCCTTTCAAATGAATACGCACTATTCTTTAAAGTACATACTTTTTAAAATGTATTTCTAAAGAGCATTCTTAATCTGATACACACTTTTTAAAGTGCAACCTTCTATTTTGCTTTTTTTACAATAAATCCCTTTGATGTATTTACTATTAATTTATCGAAAACTCTCAGTACTGCCGGCAGAAGCAGAATAACAACAAACATACTTATAACCGCACCTCTGGCCATAAGGATACAAAGTGCACTTATCATATCTATATCAGAATACATTCCTACGCCGAATGTAGCGGCAAAGAATGTCATTGCCGATACAAATATTGAACTGATTGATTCTTGAAGAGCATGTGTAATTGCAAAGAGTTTATCCTCGCCCGAATATCTGTGTGCTTTATACTTATTTGTCATAAGTATTGCATAATCAACTGTTGAACCAAGCTGAATTGTACCTATTACAATAGACGCCACAAATGGAAGCGTTGTTCCCGTATAATGCGGTATTGCCATATTTATAAAAATAGCAAATTCAATAACTGCTACCAGAAGTACAGGAAGTGAAGCTGAACGGAATACAAAAATTATTATTATTGCAACAAGAATTATTGATACTGAATTAACTTTATTAAAATCAGTATTTGTAATTTCAATAAGATCCTTCGTACAAGGAGCTTCTCCAATGAGCATTCCCTTTTTATCATATTTTTTTACAATTGATTTAATACTGTCACACTGAGTATTAACTTCATCTGATGCGACTTTATATTTAGACATGACAACTATCATCTGATATTCGCCGTCATCAAGTACATCTTTAATATCCTGCGGAATCATTTCTTTAGGAAATGCCGGTCCTACTGCACTTTGAAGTCCAAGAACAGCCTTTACTCCCTTTACATTATCAACATCATCCATCATCTCTTTAACAGTTTTATCATCGAGAGATGAACTTACAAGAATCATATGTGTTGAATTCATATTAAACTGTTTCTGGAGTTCCTTATTAGCCGTTATGCTTGCAAGACTTTTAGGCAGCGAACTGTCAAGATTATAATAAACTTTATTGTGAGCCTGCCCATAATATGCCGGCACTATAAGAATTGCAAAAAGAATAAGTGCAATCCAGAAATGCTTGACTATCCACTTAGACGCTCCGCCGAAATCCGGAATTATAGGTTTATGCGAAGTTTTTGCAATCGCTTTATCAAATACCAGAATAAGTGCCGGAAGAATCGTGACACATGAAATTACACCTATCAAAACTCCCTTTGCCATTACAAGTCCAAGATCCATACCAAGTGTAAAGCTCATAAACATGAGAGCAACGAAACCTGCAATTGTTGTTGTAGATGAACCTATAACTGACGAAAATGTCTCAGCTATTGCCTGGGCCATTGCTTCTACATGTGAATCATATTCCTTAAGTCTTGCGCAGTAACTGTGCCACAGGAAAATTGAATAATCCATTGTAACAGCAAGCTGCAGTACCGCTGCAAGAGCCTTCGTCACATATGAAATCTCACCTTGTATGAAATTCGTCCCCAGATTATAAACCACAGCGAACCCGATACTTAAAAGAAAGAATACCGGTACAAGAAATGAATCCATTGTAAGAGTAAGAACTATAAAGCAGAGAAGAACTGCAAGTCCTACATAAACAGGAACTTCTTTATCTGAAAGATTCTTTGTATCAACTACAACAGCAGACATACCACTTATAAATGTTGTTTTACTTACTATTTTTCTAAGATCTCCTACTGCTTTCATGGTTTCATCCGAAGACATTGTCGTATCATATACAACGCCCATGAGCTTGGCATCACCATTTTCAATAGCATCTTTTAATTTTGTCGGAAGCATTTCTTCTGGAACAGAAATATCCATTGCTGATCCATACCAGATTACCTTTTTGACATGATCAACATCTTCCATTTTACTGACCATTGTCTTAATATCCTTATCCTGCATATTCTCCACTACAACAAGAGAAAATGCCCCGGTACCAAAATCCTTTGCCAGAATGTCCTGACCTTTCATAGTCTCAATATCTTTTGGAAGATATGTGAGTACATCGTAATTGGTTCTCGTCTTAATATAACCAATTGCTGATGGTATTAAGAGCAGAATTGCAATAATCAAGATTAAAATTCTGGATTTAGCAATACCACGTCCCACCTTTACCATAGAGAAGCCTCCTATCATTACTAAAATTAAATGAATTTCACTCACTTCATCGAATGTTAGAATAATTCAGAGGGATTACTTTGTAATTAGACAGTGGACGATATATGTCCAAATTTGTAACATTGAAAAAAATCTGTGCCACAAAATCAGATTGAAGTTTCTATTTGATTAACACGAATCGGAAAACGCACAGTAAATGTATTTCTGTCTTTTCCATTTGAAGATGCCTTTATCGTACCATTATGTTCTTCTGTTATCTTTGATGCAATTGCCAGTCCCAGTCCATATCCTGGGGTTTCCTCCCTTGAATAATCGGAACGGTAAAAACGTTCAAACACTTTTTTCTGTTCATCTTCTGTCATAGGCGTTCCAAAATCAGTAACACTGAAATATGCATAACGTGGTTCTGCCTTTTCCTCTTTTTTCAGTATTACTGTAACTTCCGAATCAGAATCACTATATTTAAGTGCATTATCAATCAAAATATCCGCAAGTCTTCTAAGTTTTGATGCATCTCCAATCATATATATGTTTTCTTCAATTTCATCTTTTCTTGTCTTGTGTGATTCAAAAAATGGAGGTTCCCATGAAAGAAGGTCATCTTCTATTATTTCACTCAAGTTTACTTCTTCCTTGATGAGACTCTTTTCTGTCATATCGCCTCGCGCAATTTCCAAAAGTTCCAGTACCAATTCCTTCATTCTGGCAGCTTCCGTACGTATATTATCCAATCTCCGCCGATTTTTTGCACTTTCATAATTCTCAGACTTAGCCATAAGTTCTGCATTTGAAATGATTACAGTAAGCGGAGTTTTGAGTTCATGAGAAGCATCTGCCGTAAAACGCTGCTGATCATTCCACGCCACTGCCACCGGCATAAGAACTGCCTTTGAAAGAAATAACGACATTATAAACATAACAACAATTACTCCTGCACTTATTAGCAGTGCACTTTTTATATCACTCATAAGTACAGAACGTTCCTTTGCATAATCAATAAATGCAACTCTTACTGTTCCATCCGAATCCGTTTTTTTCATATAATAAAAATCATAATCAGAAAGTTCTCCTTCTGATTTATTCTCTGTAATAGCAACTCTCGCAGCAGCATATGCATTATCCATAGTTTCAGAACCATATTCAGATATTTCTTCTGTTGATTTTGCAAGCTCTGTTGATGCCGCAATTCCTGTCACCGTTGTATGTGAAGGATCTGTAAGTGCATCTGATGCCGTAGCTGTATGCTCACTTTTCTGCTGTAAAAAAAACATATCATTTCTTATTACTGAACAATTTCCATCATTATCTACTGCAATTACAAGTACTGGGGTACGTGAATATTTTCTGTCATTTATTCCAAATTCACCGGTTTTGTTTGGATCTTCCGGTGGATTTTGAGCATTATACTTGTTTACTCCATTACTGGTAAAACTGTTTTCACCCAAAGCTGCTCTTAATGCTTCACGTCCGGATGTTGTGAATTCATTCTTTGTAGAAAAATACTGAATCGTAAATACTGCCACAAGAAATACAGCTGCAATTGACATCATAACAGCCATAAATTCATATCTTAATTTTTTTATGTAGGGATTTTTCATAAAAGCTGTTACTTTTCCTCCTGTTTATCATGCGATAAAAACTTGTAACTTCATTTGAAAGTGTTCAATTTATGACATTTTCTTTTATCACTCATTGCTGACAAGATGATATCCTACTTTTCTGACAACCTCTATTGTTACATTTGATTTTAAATGAGCTATTTTTCTCCTAAGGAATGAAATATATGCTTCCACATTATTGTCACCCGCATCAGAATCATATCCCCATATCTTACTTATTATTGTTTCTTTAGAGAGAATAATATCCCCATTTATCATAAAATAGCGCATAAGTTCAAATTCTTTATTATTCAGCAGAAGAACCTTCTCATCACATGAAAGTTCACACGAGGCAGGATTAAGTGTCAGATCTCCAAACATAAGAAGATCCGGAATAATATCTGTCTTTCGTCTCATCACTGCGTGAAGAGCAGCAATAAGTTCCTCATTTTCAAAAGGCTTCGTAAGATAATAATCTGCACCGAGATTCAGTCCATTTACGCGATCATTCAATTCAGTACGTGCTGTAAGCATAAGAACAGGTGTCATGATTTTTTCTTCCCTTAGATGTTTCAGAATTTCAAAACCATTCATCCCCGGAAGCATGACATCAAGAACAATTGCATCATACTGCCCGTCTTCTGCATCATAATAACCATCTTCACCATTGTTCCTGATATCAACAGTGTCACCTGTTTCTTCAATTAAATCTGCTATAGTCTCTGCAAGACGTTTTTCATCTTCAATAACAAGTATTCTCAAATGATCTTTCCTCCAGAATGCATATCCTATTCGTCTTCTTTTATTTCATTAAATATATAATTAAAAAATGCCTTCCTTTTCATACCTTTATGACGTGCAAGGAATTCAGTAACATATCCTGCAATATAGCTGTTATACATACCTGCTTTATTATTATACGAAAGTACTGATGTAATGATATCCAGTCTCGCCTGTTCAAATTTCTTAAAATGTTTCTGAAAATCATCATCTGTCATAAGTACATCATTTTCCTTCATCACTGCATATATTTCTTTTGCCTTTTCATCAAGTTCTCTTACAACAATTTCCTGAATTTCAGGGAGCATGCCTATCGTAAGCATGTTTTTTTTCTCCCTTACTATGTTGCAATTGATTTTTTTTGCATCAATAATTTTAAGCATTTCTGAAAGCTGATGATTGCGATCCCATATCAGTCCATCTATATCAGAACCAGCATCCCGCGCAATCATTTCCAGTTTATGCATTTTATTAATCAGATGAATGTACCAGATTCCGAATCCTACAACAAATATCATTATTACTATAGTAAATATTCCCATAATACCTCCATGTTTAAAATGATTTTATTTAGACATATTATATTAATTGTCCAACAGATTTAACTATTTTTTTCTTGTATCGCAATTAAACCGCGGCTATTATGAATTTTAACATACCGACGTAAAAATAAAAATATGAATATGAATGAATCTATATGTATATATAAATGAATATTCAGTGAATTCAGAATATGAAATTTTTATTTATTTTATATCTCATATTTTTATTTTAATAAATTTATAACATGGAGGCATCATGTCAGAATCATCAATCACTAAACGTGCAATTGTCAAAAGTATGAAGGAACTTACAGCAGAAAAGTCCTTTGATAAAATTTCAATCAGTGATATTTCAAATAAATGCCATATAAACCGTCAGACATTTTATTATCATTTCAACGATAAATACTCACTTTTAAAATGGATTTATTACACAGATTTATTCTTGCCTAATATTGATGGTATCACTCTTGATAACTGGGATGATAAATTTTGCGGAATGCTTACTGCTATGGAAAATGATAAATTTTTCTATACAAATACTATTGTACACGCTGAAGATTATATTAAAACTTATTTCATTGAAAACATGGAACATGTATTCTTTATGGCAATAGATAAGGTTGACATAAACCATCACATGTCAGATACGAGCCGAATGATTTTTACACGTTTCTTTGCTTATGGTCTGTGCGGTATTATTACTGACTGGGCAAAAAATAATATGCCAGAATCTGCTACTTCACTTGCGAGCTCCATGAGAAAATTGCTTGAAAGCAGTCTTTCAGCTGCCTATGAATATGCGGCAAAATGATTTTTTCAATATTTGCAATTCTTTATTATGTCATATATAATGGTTTTTATTTGAAACTATGTATATTTGCACAATAATCACGGGGAATACTTATGAGAATAAAAAGAAATTTGACAGCTGCCGTGCTTGCAGGTTGCATGACTCTGTCTTTTGCTGCGGCAGTTCCACATTCATCTGTAATGGCTGATGATACGGCTTCTGTAGATGAAGTTAAGCAGCAGCAGGAACAGACACGCGAAAAAAAAGCGGAAGCAAAGAAAAAACTTGATGACCTTAAAGCAGCAAAGGACGACCTGGTTCAGACAATTGCAAATCTTGATTCACAGATTAACGATTATCAGGCAAAGGTCGATTCCTTAACAGCTCAGAGAAATGATATCCAGACTAAAATTGCTATAACAGAAAACAGTCTTCAGGATTCTTATGTGGCAGAGACAAATCAGTATGCCAGCATGAAAGAGCGTATTCAATTTGCATACGAAAATGGTGATGCCGAATACCTGGATGCTTTAGTTTCCATTCAGGATTACTCAAGCATTACAAATCAGTCTGAATATGTTTCGCAGGTTTCTGTATATGATCAGCATCAGCTAAATGACCTGGCAGCCATCGAACAGTCAATTGATTCCTATCAGACTGATCTTAAAGACAGTTTGAAACAGATTGATACAATAAAGGGACAGACAGAAAGTGAGCAGTCTGCACTTCAGGTACTTCAGGATGGAAAGCAGGAACTTCTCGGCAATACAGAAGATAATATAGACGCTACTTCTGTAAGCATTGAAGAACTTGAGAAGCTGGAAGCAGAACAGGATTCACAAATATCCGCCATCGAAGCTGCTGCTGCAGCCAGACGTGCAGCTGCTGCTGCAGCTACTACTGTTACTGTTACTGCTCCGACACCTGTAAAAAAACCTGCAGCCGTTTCAACTGCTTCACCAGGGAACGCAACTGCTGTGAATAATCAAACTCAAAAAAATACAGCAGCCACAGCCAATACACCTATGAACTCCTATGGCGGAGGCGGTTTTATATGGCCTGCTCCATCTACACGCACAATTACTTCATATTATGGAAGCCGTACTGCACCAACCGAGGGAGCTACAAGCAATCATAAAGGAATTGATATCGGATGCGGATATGGTTCTTCTGTTGTTGCTGCTGCATCTGGTGTTGTCGCATATACAGGTTACTTCGGCGGAGGTGGCAACTGCGTTATCATAGATCATGGCAATGGTCTTTCTACTCTTTATATGCATCTTTCAAGTTTTGCATGCAGTGTTGGTCAGAATGTAAATGCCGGAACAGTTATCGCATATTCCGGAAGCACAGGTGTATCTACAGGTCCTCATCTTCATTTTGCTGTTCGTCTGAATGGTTCTTATGTAGATCCTCTTGGATACCTTTAGAATTATTATATGTCTTAAATATTGCTTTCCTATTAAAAATGGGATTTTTGATGTAATCCTAGAAAGTCATACTTTATAGCGTAACAGATTTTTATCTGTTACGCATTTTTTATACAGTCAAATGTCTGAACCCACATTGCACAGAACTCATTCATCCTGATTTTCAGTTTCTTGTAATACTTTATGTGTCGTTCCATTTGTCATAACTATAATAGAACTGCACCATAATAGATTTCTTTATGTTCTTTGTCATCGGATTTACATTCACATTTTACAAGCAATTTTTCATAGAAATTTATACGCACAAAAAAACTTCTCACATCGTTTTTTTTACCCTACTGTAAGAAGTTTTTTTAGACATTTAATATTGCTGAATATATCTGCCTATCAGCCCTTTACTGCTCCATCAATCATTCCCTGTACTATTTGCTTCTGTCCGAAGAGGAATACTATAACCATAGGGATTATTGCCAACAGTGCTGCTGCCATGATCATGTTCCATTCAGTTACATATGAACCTACAAATGACTGAACAGCTACAGGAATAGTTTTGTATTCGCCGTCCAGGCCCAGCATCATTGAAGGAAGCAGAAAGTCATTCCATATCCACATACCGTTCAAAATAGTTACGGTCATGATTACAGGGCGTAAAAGAGGAAATATGATTTTAAAGAAAATCCCTTCCGGGGAACAGCCGTCGATAGATGCTGATTCTTCCAGATCATAAGGTACACTCTTTATGAAGCCTGTAAGTATGAATACTGTCATGGCTCCGCCGAATCCAAGATAAGCAAAGATAATACCCGGAATAGAATAATTCATATGTATTCCGATGAAATCTCCCAATCTCTTGAAGTTCGCTACCAATGGAAGCATAACTACCTGGAATGGAATTATCATGGATGCTATAAAAGTGAAGTATATAAAACTTGCCCATTTTTTCTTTTGATTTCTGGATATTACCCAGCCTGCCATTGCTCCAAAAAGATCCAGCAGAACGACAGACACACCAGTTATCACAACAGAGCATCCAAATGCCTGCCAAAACTTAAAATGTGTATTATTAATAACACCACTTATGTTTTTTATAAAATTGCCAAAACTCATTCCGGCAAACGTTAGAGGATCATTGACAATACCTGTAGTTGTTTTGGCCGTGTTGGTAAGAACCATATAAAACGGAAAGAGAACATAGATGGCAATTATGACCGCCACGATCGTTTGAACGATAATTACGGATGTTTTTGGTTTTCTATTCATTATAATGATACCTCCTTTTTGTTAGAGGTACGAACCTGAATAATAGATACAACAGCAAGAATAATGAAGAAAAGAACGGCTTTGGCCTGTGACAATGCATAATTGTTCTGTGAAAATGCTGTATGATAAATATTCAGTGCTATCATTTCCGTACCATTTGACAGATATGAACCCAGGAAGTTTTTTACAGAACCAGCTCCGTTGGTCAATGCCAGATTGACATCAAATTGTTTAAAGGCACTGGTAAGTGTCAAAAATATACAGATCGTTATGGTAGGTGCTATCATAGGAATCTTGATTTTGAAAAGAATATCCCATGGATTTGCACCATCAATGGATGCAGCTTCAAGTGTATCTGCAGGAACGGCTGTAAGTCCTGTGATATATATCAGCATAATATAGCCACCATACTGCCATATATATACGATTACAATTGCAGCCAGAGCTGTTCCGGATGCTGACAACATGGATGATTCAGAACCTAAAAGCTGAGTAAGGGCTTTGTTGAAAATAAATTTCCATACATAACCGAGTACAATACCCCCTATAAGGTTTGGCAGAAAATATGAAGCTCTGAAGAATCCCATTGCTTTGATTTTGGTCGTACATAAAAGTGCCAGCAGGAATCCAAAAATATTAACTAAAATTACATTGAATATTACAAATAGAGATGTAATTATGATTGACCATAAAAATCCCGGCTGTTTAAACATCTGTACATAATTGTCAAATCCAACTACCCTTGTAATCTGAATACCATCCCAATCAGTAAATGAATAGCATATGCCATATCCCATAGGTATAATTACCGTAAGTAAAAATGTAAACAAAAGTGGGAAAAGGAACAGTGCATATACAATTGCTCTGTGGTGTTTCAATGTAGGTATAAAATAAATTCCAATGATTGTAATTATCATCCCTACGATGAGAAGCGGTCCCCTTCCGGCAAAGTCATTACCGCCATTACTTACTGTAAAGTCAATAACAAGTGCCACAAGCATTGTAATAATACCTGCCGCCAGTATCAGGAATGATTTTATTTTTCTTCCAGGTGAAAATTCACGCATGTTATTATACCCTCCCGTCTATGATCTGTTTAAATTAATTGTTCATATTCAAATGCCAGAAACCGGGGTAGCAGTTTTTACTGCCGCCCCGTACTGGTTTTAAATTTGCAGAAATGTCAAATGTTCTTTAGTTTGCGTAATAGTTCTTAATAACCTGTGACATCGTAGATACAAATTCATCCGCAGATTTAATCTTACCTGATGCATAATCCTGGAACACAACACTTGTATCATTCTGAAGACCATCTTTTTTGATAAAAGTATGCCATCCGGAAAGCTTACCGTTTGCCATATAAGTACTAACGCTCTTTGCAAATGGATCATTTGCTGTATACTTACAATCATTATATGGGCTTACAAGACCTGCTTCTTCAACAAGAATCTTCTGTGCTTTGTCCTCAGATGCCCATTCAAGGAATGCCTTTGCATCTGTAACATTTCCTGATTTATAAACTGCCCAGTAGGATGATGGTCCGCCAAGAATTGTATCTATACCATCTTCAAATGCTACTGGTGCAATACCTACTGAGAAAGGTTTTGCTTTGTAATCATCATTGGATGTAAGGTTAGCACCAAACCATGAACCCTGTGTTACGAATGCTGCCTTTCCCTGTGCAAAAAGAGCTGTCTCATCATCATATGTTCCGTCAACAGCAACTGTCTTATCACAGTACTGCTGGATCAGACCTACGAATTCAGCAAATTTTGTCATTCTGTCTTCGTCGATCTTGCCACCGTCATTTAACATGTCGATGTATTTGGTATCGCTCATCTTAAGACCAGCGTCAAGATACTGTCCAAAGAGATGTGTACCGGTCGACCATCCAAGGTTGGTAGCATTAGCACCGTAATCAACAACACATGTCAGACCAAGCTGATCTTTCTTGGCATCAATCGTCTCAAAAGCTTTCTTGTATGCTTCAGGAGATGTAAGTGTTGCCGGATCGACACCTGCTGCTTTTAAAACATCTGCATTATAAGCCATTCCATGAGCTTCTACCTGATATGGATAGCCTATGACTGCACCACTGTCATCTACATACTCAACATCGGTTCTCTCGGTCCATTTTTCTCCAGAAAGATCTGCAAGCTTGCCCTTCCAGTTGGCGAACTGGTTGGTCTCAGCTACAAAGATATCCGGCATGGTACCTGCCTGATAATCCTTTTTAAGTGTTTCTGAAGCTGTTGCCTGATTGGAGCCGCCAACCGTCTGGATTGTAACTTTCTTGCCAGTTTCGGATTCGTACTCCTTGGCAAGTTCCTGAAGCTGCGTATCAATTTCAGGCTTACCATTCAAAAGTGTGATTCCACCCGACTCAGAGTTGGATGAAGTTTTGCTGCCTGTTGACTGACTTCCACATGCTGATAGTGAAAATGCCATTGTACAAGCGGCGATTAGTAAAGCAATTCTTTTCTTGTTCATTTGAAACCCTCCTTTTACAACCGTTCCTTAATTTTGCCGGTTTTTTCTCTAAAGTAACCGGTTACTTTAGAATTATTTTATATCTACATTCTCCCAATGTCAACATGATTATGCAATTTCTATAAATTTGACAAAAATTGACTTTTCTTTTTGTTAAAATTCTCTTTTTCTTTTTTATGTAACCGGTTATTTTTTATTGAAACATTAAATCTTTTTTCCTATAATATCTTATGGTTTATGATAAAGATTATCGTGTGCTTACTTTTACAAATTTTTTATTTCAAATGGGAGTTTTTATGCAAAATGAAAAGAATGTAACTTTTCAGGATATCGCAGATTATACTCATTTTTCCAAAACAACAATCTCGCGTTTTTTTAATCATCCTGAGTCAGTTACAGAAGAAAACCGAAAAAAAATAGCCTATGCCATGCATGCATTGGGATACAGCCGTAATAACCTTGCCCGTGTCCTTGCCAAAGGCAATACTGAATTTATCGGGCTGTTAATTCCCAATATTTACAATGGATTTTATTCTATGATTACGGAGCTGTTCCTCCGTACATATGAAAAATATGGATACAAATTTATCGTATTTGCCGGCAGTGATGACAATGACAGTGAACAGCAATACTTGAATGAACTTCTTTCCTATAAGGTAGAAGGTCTGGTGGTTCTTTCTCATACGATTCCATCCCGTGAACTTGCTGCTTACAACATTCCTGTTGTATCTATAGAGCGCGAAGATAAATATATATCCAGCGTCAATACAGACAACTACCTGGGTGGTGTTCAGGCATCCGCACTTCTATATAAGAATGACTGCGATATTTTTTTGCTTCTTAATACTCCTACCAATTCTGACGTTCCAGGTTTCGGCCGCGTTCAGGGTTTTATTGATACCTGTAATGAGCATTCCCTTGACTACCGGATTCTTCAATATAATATGGCAAACGATTATGAGTCGATGGCCGAATCGATCAAACACACTTTAAATACATATGTCATCAATTCATATCCCGGTAAACGCAAAGGGATTTTTTGCCTGAGCGATACCTGTGCCATTATTGTTGAAAACAACCTCATTAAAAAATATGGTTTTATGCCGGATGATTACCGGATCATTGGTTTTGATAATACTCCGGCCTCCCTTGAATCGGTTCTGCCAATAACTACCATCGGACAGCAGGCAGATCTCATCGTGGATTCGGCCATGCAGATGCTGATTGCACAAATCCAGCATAAAAATTCTGATTCATCAGCAGTTTTAAAAAAAATAATCCACAAAGTCATTCCTCCGAAACTTATTATCCGTGATACTACAAAATAAAGCGGCAGTTCATTACTGCTACAATATAACAAGATTTATTTATACGCAGCCTGATCAGCTGCAAAAAAAACACCAGACTTCTGTAAAAAAGTCTGGTGTTTTTTATATACATTTTTAATCTGTTATCTCTTCTACTGCATATCTCTTTGATGCAAGATCTGCTTTCAGGACTGCCTTTTTACCATGCCCGCTCCAACTCATTTTAATTCTGCTTCCTTCTGTAACCATATCAAACGTCGAATCAAAATCAAACGCCGGACATGTATTTCTAAAACGGAGCAAACGTATTTGTTCCATAACTGCTTTATCCCGCAGTCTCGAAAGGACTTCTTCATGTCGCAAATTTGTCCGGTTGATTTCTTTGTGCCCGGATTCCCCCGCCCTTTTTACAGCTTCATAATCATTTTTACCATCAAACAGATCAAGATACCATACCTGTGGTTTCCCTGGCATAAACATCTGGATCGCTCTTGCCAGACACATTGCTTCATCGTCTTCTCCCAATGCACTATAATATGTCGCATTAACCTGATAATATAAATTTTTCTGACCATGAAGATTCTTGATCATACCGCCTCTTTTCAAAATACGATTGATCAGTGATTCAATCTCCTCATCTGTAAGAAGTCCTTTCAAATCCAGAATAGGAATTCCATCATGGCAGCCAAGCATATTAACAGTCCTTATGCCATCCCTGTACAGTTCATTGGCCCATTTTCCCAACCTGGATGGATCTGCCCTGTCAATCGCATCGATCAGAAGCCCCGGAAGGAAGAAATCATACGTCATATAGCCCCTATCGGCTACTTTCTTATATATTTTCTTTTCGTAGCTGTCATGAATTTCCGGAAGCAATTCAAGTCCCAACGGGGCAGCAATTTCCTTGATTTTATCCAACAGTTCCCATGTTTCGGGTTCATTCAGAAAATTTCTTTTCCCGACTTTTTTGGGTGCATAAGCAAACGCATCCAGCCGCACCACTGAAGCTCCGTAATCTGCCAGCCGTCTGAGTGTCTCTCTGTAAAAATCCCATACCTTTTCGGAGCATATGTTCAGATCCATCTGACCAAGATATTTTCTCTCACCATTTTCTTCCCATACTTCCTGATAAAATGTGTTCCAGTATGGTACATCTGTTCCGTCAGGCATATGAACCATCAAAATCGGAAGTCCCGGTTTTCTGAAAAACATATCCTTAATAAGTGCCGGGGTCGGTTCAATATAACCCTTTTCTGTCATGGTTCCATGGCCTTCCCAGAAATGGTTCCAGTTAATAAAAAAGTCCTCATATACAGAATTCGTCCCCTTTTTCAGAAGATCCTGAAACTGTGGAGATTGCACCGAAGCATGGTTTAAAATGATATCCAGTTTCAGATTGATTCCCAGTTTTTTCAACGCTTCAAGGTCCGACCTGTCTGCCAGTTCTTCATTGATTCCATAATCGATAACTGAAAATCCCCTGTCAAGATCACTGTGATAAAGACTCGGAAGAATATAAAAAGAAGAAAAGACATCCTTAAGTTCCGGTCTTTTTAAAATATCCACAGCATCAGAAAGTTTGCCACCGATACTGTCAGGATAAGCATTAAGCATCGGTCCGTTTTTTCTGTTATTATCTGTCATACTGACTCTCCTTTTTACTATCATTTACCCATCAGTTTCTTCCAGTCTTCGTATGTCATAACATCTCCAGATCTTGATGCAATGACTTTAGCTCTGCTGACTTCATTTAAAAGCTGCCGCTGTTCAATCTCAACCACGGCTTTAATAAGATCCGTATCTGTATTGCCATCCCTTCCGCGCCTTTTCCTGTCAGCATACGTTTCCTCCGGTGTTGTATTCAAAAAAATCGGTATATCAACCCCGGTTATAAACTGTGACAGCCCGCGGGTCCACTCAAGAATAAGTACACTCACATCAGAAAAATTCTTTTCCTCATACCAGAACGCCGTATTATCACGTCCCATCCTTCTTAACCAGATCATTTCTGCGCCATCACGAAACGCATTCAGTACATCATTGATTTCATTATAATTCTGTTCGTGTGGTGTTCCAAGATGCCGGTTAAGTGCCGCCTTTCCTCCGGAAATATACACCGGATACCACGGCTTATCCACCGGACTCACATGACCAGTTTCATTTTCTTTTATCTGAAAATCACGTATCTCATCGAATACTTCCGGTGAACCAAGTCTGGCATCAACCACTGCTCTAACACCATTATGCCGGAATACCCGAAGCCGGCTTGCATCATTTTCTACCGGTATCATATGTGGATAATTGTCACCACTTATGGTATATGCTCCTACTTTGGATGCGTTCAAAAAATAGGTAATCAAAGCTGACAGGCAGGTTTTGCCCGAACCACTTCCTCCGACAATACTGATAATTGTTCGTCCATACGGATTATTTCCGATATTTTTTGCAATACTCTCTTTGACAGAAGAAAACAACTTTTTGGCACTGGCGATAGTTGCTTCATTTAAATCTAATGAATCGCCCGGCATATCCCCACCCGGAATTGAATCCTCAGGATCCAGTTCTATCTTATAAGGATCTATCGCGAGTATTCTGTCTGCCACATTCTGATTATGGTTTTTAGGTAGTTCAGTACTTACATAGTCTCTATTCATAATTACTCCAAAACGGTATCCTTGTTTTTATCCTGATAACGGGTTTCTAATTTTTTAAATGGTGTGTTATAGATCATAGCCTTCAAAAACGCAGGGAGTGAGAGCCCCATGATAAATATAACCGGCAAAATCTTGTAAAAATAAAAATACATAGCTATTAAAGGTACAATTGTTATTGCAAACATCAAAACAGTTCTCGGCAAGTTGGCCAGAGCCATCAGAACAGCATTTCTTATGTAATTTCCAGTTTTTTTATATTCAAAATGGCTCAAAAGCGGGAACACCCATTCCAAGACCAGAATTATCAAAAACAACAAAACAACAAACACAACACGAAATTTCCGTATTGTTTCATTTGGCGCCGTCCTCATAAGATATAAATCAAATCCTACCAAAAATCCCACGATAACCATTGGTATCCACAGAATCATCCCCATAGCAAAGTTTTCTTTAAATGATTTAAAATATGTCTTGACAACATAGGCGTCTTCATCCCTGACCATTTTCAGGACACAGTAGTCCAATGCGGTCAATGCTGCCCCACCAGTAATGACCGGGATTGATAATAAAATGGTAAGCAGATTAAGAATAATAAGGTTCGTAAAAATTGTCATGACCCGCATTACCGGTCCATCAAGTGAAAAAATCCCCTTCATTGGTTCGCCTTTCGTAAAAAACCATCAAAGTAACCGGTTACTTAGTATATTATAACTAATCTGACCTCTTCTTGCAATCATATTTTTATATTTTACCTGACATTCATGTCATATTTTTACAGTGGTCTCCATACAAGTCAGGATGGACTTACTGCCGCTTGCAGCCAGTAATAATGTCAATTCAAATAACAATACAGCCAGTCCAAAGACTGGTGACAGTAAGTGCCGATAGACCATTCATATCCGACATCATAAGTTTTACTAATATCTTCCTAATTGTTCTTTTTTATAAATTTAAAAAAAATACAAATAACTAAAATATCCGGTGGCTGCTTTTACCGTAGCCACCGGATTACTTTATTCCTTATTACGCCTGTATATTTTTTTATAAAATCAATCAATTATATAGGCATTTACTATTTCGCCCTCATAAATATAATGAGGGTCCTGAATTTTTCCAATCTTGTATTTTGTATCACCCATAGGATAAAATTTCTGGTAATTATTATCTATCAGCGGGATTTTTTTCTCCGTACTGAAAACCACTTTACATTCCAGCGTCAATGGAAATTCTTTGATTGAAGGAGATTTAACCATTTCTCCCTTAATTGCTGTTAGTCCTGCATCTTTGATTTTATCTTCAACCTTATTTCCGCTCTGAGTTCCACAATAGGCAACTGCATCCTTCTGTTCAGCAACCGCCTCACCTACAGGTATACTGATTGTGAACTCTCCGCTTTCATCTAAAAGCTGCTTTGTAAAACGGCTTTTCCTTACATAAATAGTAAATACATCTTTTCCGAAATCTGTTCCAAGTGCCCCCCAGCCTATTGTCATCGTATTCGTTCTGCCATTAGATGCTGTGTTTAATAAAACTCCATGAGGAAGTGCACTTAATATTTCTTTTGCATAATCCTTAACATTTATTTTTTTGCTCATAATATCAAAATCCTCCTTTTCATTATATTCTTGCCGAAATTTTCTGTGTTTTATACAATTTTAATAAAACACACGAAATACTTTTACCATAAACATCTTATGATTTTAATATAAATAATCACAATTTCCATTGTACTTCTTTGTATCCGCAACTTCTATCACATATTTTTTCAGCTTCTATTATAAGATTTATTTACCGCTTCCTTCATGCTCTTTACATATTCTGCAAGTTTTTCAGGCGCATCTTTTCCTTCTCTTGCCGCTATCTTAACCATTGCTGAGCCAACTATTACACCATCTGCAGCAAGCGCCATTTTTTCTGCCTGATCTGGTGTGCTTATTCCAAATCCTACCGCTGCCGGTACATCTGTAACATCTTTTATCATGTCAAGAATCCTTGAAAGATGTGAATCAAACTGCCCGTCTGATCTTGTTCCTGTAACTCCCATTGATGAAACTACGTATATAAATCCCCTTGCCTCACTTGCTATCATCTTAATCCGTTCATCACTTGTAGGTGCAATCATAGAAATAAAATCCTGCTCATATTTATCTGCAGCTTCTACAAACTCTCCCTTTTCTTCAAATGGCACATCTGGAATTATAATTCCCTGTGCCCCCGCCTCTGCCGCATTCTTAAAAAAGTTCTCAAGTCCATAATGATATACCGGATTTGCATATGTCATAAATACAATAGGTGTACTCCTGACTGTTTTTCTAAGTTCACGTACAAGCTCAAATGCCCTGTCTGTTGTCATTTTTCCTGCCAGTGCACGAACATCTGCCTCCTGAATAACAGGTCCTTCTGCTATAGGATCCGAAAAGGGAATCCCAACTTCTATAAGATCTGCACCTGCTTCAGCTGCTGCTTTGAAATTCTTGACTGATGTTTCAAAATCAGGATCTCCTGCCGTCAAAAATGTAATAAAAGCTTTCTTATTCTGAAATGCATCTTTTATCTTAATCATAAAGCTTTTCCCCCCTATATCTTGCAATTGCGGCTACATCCTTATCTCCGCGCCCTGACAGACAGATAATCATAATATCATCTTTCTTGAGCTGAGGTGCAAGTTTCATTGCCTCTGCAATAGCATGTGAGCTTTCAATTGCGGCTATAATTCCCTCTGTCTTTGCAATATATTCAAATGCATTTACCGCTTCATCATCTGTAACAGGTACATATTCTGCCCTGCCCGTTGACTGAAGGTATGCATGTTCAGGTCCTATGCCAGGGTAGTCCAGACCGGCAGAAATAGAATATACAGGAGCTATCTGTCCATACTTATCCTGGCAGAAAAGAGATTTCATCCCATGGAATATACCAATTTCTCCAGTTGCCATTGTTGCTGCTGTCTCCTTTGTGTCAATACCTCTTCCTGCTGCTTCGCACCCTATAAGTCTTACATCTTTATCATTAATAAAATTGTAAAACATACCC
>CALMUC010000225.1 GCA_937872845.1 uncultured Lachnospiraceae bacterium
ATGCATCAAACATCTCACCAGCAATGTATGTACCAGATGTCTGATTCTGATTATACCCCTCAACCAATACAGCTACAACAAGATCAGGATTATCAACATTTGAAAATCCTACAAACCACGAATTCATATCTCCATTCGAATCAGTTTCTGCAGTACCTGTCTTTCCGGCAACCGAATATGGCTTACCTGCCATAAATCTTGCTGCAGTTCCATGTTCACAAACTCCCTTAAGCATAGGAACAAGTTCACTTACAAGTTTTTCATCAAATATTCTTCCATATGTTTCTGAATTATATATATGCATAGAAAATCCATCTGCATTCTGGATTTTGTCAATAAGGTGAGGTTTCATAAGTATTCCTTTATTGGCAACTGCACACATTATTAAAGCATTATGAAGAGGTGATACAAGTGTTGTTCCCTGCCCTATTACAGTCTGAGGAATCTGAGACACATCCGTAGAACTGTCAACCTGAAACTGTGACTTTGATGAATCAAGTTCATACGGTAATTTTTTATTATACAATGCACTCTCACATAATGATTTCAAGCCATCCATATTTTCTGTAATACCAAGATTCGAATATGATGTATTGCAAGAATTGGCAAGAGAATCTGCAAGTGTTTCTGTACCATGCGCTTCATTTTCACTACATCTTATATTTACATTATCAAATGTACCACTGCCTGTACATGTATATGTATAATTTTGATAATCATCCGGATGTTCCTTCAAATATTCAAGTGTTGTCAGCACCTTAAAAGTTGATCCTGGTGCATATAACCCCTGTGTTGCACGATTAAGCAGTACCGTACTGTCAAATCCGGTGTCGGAATGCACTTCATTCCATACTGTATCTATGTCATTTGGATTGTAATCCGGTTTAGATACCATTGCCAAAATCCGGCCTGTATCAGGTTCTATTGCCACTACCGCGCCTTTAATTCCATCAAGTGCCTTATATGCAGTCTGCTGCAATGAAAAATCCAATGTTGTTATAACGTTATCACCCGGATTCTTCTTTCCACTCATAGAATTTTCAAATTTATCCTTGACATTAACATGAGAACGCATCAACTTGAAATTTTCTTCAAGTTCAATTCCGGATCTGCCATATGAATTATATCCTACAATATGTGAAAACATATTTGAATAAGGATAAACTCTTACCTCATTACCATTCTCATCATTTTTAGATTCCGCTATTACTGTTCCATCACTGGTTTCAATTTTTCCACGCGTTATGACATTTTCAAAAGCATCCTGTCTCTTATTTGCCGAATTTGCAACAACCGTTTCAGAATCATGAATAATAAAATAAGCAAGATAAGCCGACATCCCTGCCATAACAAGAATTGTTAAAACCGTCATAACTTTTATAGGACGGTTTTTTATAGAATTTTTCTTCCTAATAGCCTCTTCTCGCTGAATGAGTTCCTGCATTCCAGGAATTTCTTCGTCCCGAAGTGCTTTTTTCATTGTTTTCCTCCAGCTGCGCCCTCTCGGCTGCTCTCCTGAGTTTGAATTTCTCATCTTCAATTTTATCAACCTCTTTACTTACCAGTGTATACGTATATTGAACAAATGCAAACATTATCAAAGTACTGAATACCGAACTGACACCATAACTCACAAGCGGAAGTGTTACTCCTGTAGATGGAATAAATTTAATTGCACCACCAATGTTCAGAATGACTTGAAGAATATATGTAATTGAAATACCAAATGTTACATACTTATAAAATGGATCTTTACATTGACGTGCAACATTTGTCATTGCAATAAAGCTGCTTAAATATATAAGTATAAGACATATTCCAAATATGACTCCAAGTTCTTCACATATTGAAGAGAATATAAAATCACTCTCTGCAACAGGTATAAGATATGGCATTCCTCTTCCAAGACCAGAACCAATAAATCCACCAGTTCCAATTCCAAAAAGCGATTCAGATACCTGATACCCATCTGTCTGCTGATATTTAAATGGATCTTGCCATGCATGAACCCGGACTATAATATGATAAAATAGAGTATGTTTAAACAATACATATCCGGCAAATACAGCAATAACCATCAGTGCAAATCCGCCTATTGCAAATACAGGCCGCGATGTTGCAAGATATACCATCATTATATAGCAGACATAAAAAATCATTACTGCACCAAAATCATTCTCCGCAATCAATATAAGCATAAATGATGCAGCAATTAATGCATTCACAAGAAGTTCACGAAACGTTGATACCTTAACAAGAGAGCTTGCTGTAAATAAAATAAATAATATTTTTACAAATTCCATAGGCTGAACAGAAACACCAAAAATACTTATCCAGTTGGACGATCCATTCATAGACATACGAAGTCCAGGAACAAATACTGTTGCAAGGAAAATAATTCCGGCAACGCCAAAAAAAGTTCTCCAATTTCTGAAATTTGAAAGTTTATCGAGTATCAAAGGAATAAACGCTGTACCAATAAGTCCTACAGAAGCAAAGATAAACTGTCTGACTGCCTGCCCCTGATTAAGTCTAAGAAGCATTGTATATCCTATCAGCATAAGAAATGCAATATTATTAGTGAGCAGCCTTGATGCATGTTTATACGCCATATGATAAAAAACTATATACAAAATTGCTATAACTATCTCGACTATATAGTAAATAATAATTTCAGCTTTCTGTCCCTGATTAAGAAAAAGACATACATGACACAGAAAATGTATTATAAAAATACATGACACCTGAACATTCAGATTTCTTGTCCTTCTTTTCCTTCCTTTTGCAGTAAAATAAGTAAAGCAATCAATCACATAAATTACCATAAAGAAAATGACAAGATATTGTGAAATTGTAGTTATAACATCAGACATCACATAATTCCTTTCTCAAAATGTCCTACAAACTCAGTATTATAATTTTTATGTGATATATCACTTGTCAAAAATATTTTTCTCATTACATTTCTCACATCACAAGAATTATCATCTGTAAATGAAACAAAACTCCCCATGTTACCTATATTACTATTTCTCAGGTCGAGCGGTTTTTCACTTAGAATTGTATTATAACACATGTCGCTATTTGGATATACCTGAAAACTCCCGCCATGATCAGAGTGTATATATATCCTATCATAACCAGATTTATTAATATTCCAGGCATCTGTTATCATTAAAGGAATTTTTCCATATACAGGATAGTAAACATCCGCCTTTTCCGGATAAGATATGCAAAAAATCTCTTCACCAGTCAGTTCAAGCGGTGCAACAAATGAAACATCAGAGGCAACCTCCTCTGCCTTCATGTACAACCATTCTACTGCTTCATCATTATATGCATATATTGTTGGTGATAATATAATTCTATTTATTTTTTTATTGCATTCTATATTGTCTTCTTTATTATAATTTATAATGCATTCACTATTTTTTTCTCTGTTGTTATCTTTATCGCATTTTGTTATATTTTTGTTAATATCTTTTATATTTCTTGTAAGCCATGCAAAATCATCTATATTTCGTACATAAAATCCAAATTTTTGCATATTGTCAAATTGCATCAGATTCAGAATTTTTGCAGATAGCTCTCCGCTGTTTGGATTTTTCCTTATATGTGGCAGTCCTATCAGCAATTCTATATTTCTTTCTGCAAACCAATTATAGCAGCATTCCCACTTATCTAGAATTTCTTCGCCAAACCCAAGATCCAACAATGCACATATTGAATCATCCTTATTTATTATTCCTTCGCTGACTTCTTTTTCAAATTCTTTCTTAAATTCATTTATTTGTTTTTCATCAGCAAATGAATATATAAATTTACGAAGATTACTTTTTATAATTTTATCTGTCTTACCTTTACTATGAAAGTTTACATCTGAATACTTTATTTCTTTTTTCAATGTTTCTTGTACATTTTCACATAAAGCTCTTTTTCTGAGTTTTTCTCTAAGTAAAATGATAGCCTTTCTTTTCAGTTCTGCAATTTCGCCAAGCCTTACAAATGACTCGCCATCATTGTCAATCTCTATTTCACAGATTTCAAACTCTGTATTTCCAAGTTTTGCTATCGTCTTTTTTAAATCTTCATCAGTAACCGGTGCCTTTAATGCTTTTTCTGCTTTACAGCCAGAAATGATTACTAAAATATCATCTTCTTTATTTTTTAAAGTTTTATCCTCAATTTTAAATAAAACAGATACCGGTTTGTCATAATGACAAATCACCTTTCCAGATATATGTATCTTGGGAAGTCCAGAAAGATATTTATTTTCAAGTTCTTTTTGAAGTGCCGCATTTCTCATACGTACAACACTCATACCATTATGAACATTTTTAGTACCTGGTGATTTAAATGATGCACTTTTTCCACTTACAAGTTCAATACCAGACGTAAGCTGCACGATTCCTTTTTCTGTATCAATTTTAAGATTATCGCCTTTATTAATATCTTCTTTGGCTTTGATATTAACATATCCATTATGAACATCTGTCACTTTACCGACTTCGATTCCTATAGTTCCCGGAGTCTTATCATATGTCAGTTTTCCTCTTGCTCCTGATTGTGTACTTTCTTTTAAATATCCTTCTGAGAAGCCTCCTCTATTAAAAATATCCGCAAGTCTTTTTTCATACGTTAATGCTTTCTCTTCAGAAAAACACCCCAAAATAACATCGTCCCTCATCTCACGATATGCTTCAACTGTAGCTGCGACATAATATTCATTCTTCATTCTTCCTTCAATCTTCAATGAATCTACTCCTGAATTTATGAGCTGAGGTACATCTTTCAATGTGCACATACCCTTCATTGACATTTTATATTTGCCATCATATCGCTGTCTGCATGGCTGTGCACATCTTCCACGATTTCCGCTCCTGCCGCCATAAAATGAGCTCATAAGGCACCTGCCGCTATAACAAAAACACATAGCTCCATGAACAAAAGCTTCAAGCTGTATAGGTACATTCTTTTTTATTTCACTTAATTGTTTTAAATTCATTTCTCTTGCAGCTACAATTCTTTCAAACCCTTCATTTTTCATAAGCATTGCACCTTCTGGAGTCATTATATTCATCTGTGTGCTTGCATGAATTTTTAAATTTTTAAATTCTCGTTTTACAAGATTTACAACTCCCAGATCCTGTATCAGAAGTGCATCTACACCTGCATCTGAAGCCAGGGAAAGGAATCTGCGTAAATCTTCTATTTCATTATTCTTCAAAAGAGTATTTACAGTAAGATAAATCTTTACACCATATTCATGCGCCTTCTCTACAGCGTTCAAAAGGGCATCCGCTTCAAAATTCGCTGCGAACGCCCTGGCTCCAAACATTGTCCCTGCAAGATAACATGCATCTGCACCTGCGCTTATTGCGGCATCCAATGCAGACATACTGCCGCAAGGGGCAAGTATTTCAATTTCTTTTTTTTCAATCATTAGAATTTCTATCCTTTTCTGCTTCAAGCTGAACAATTTTTCGCTGTAAAGCATTTACCTGCTCTTTATACTCTTCAACAAGTTTTAGAGAGGCCTCATGTTTTATCTGAGCTTCAATAACTTCATGTCTAAGCTCATAAAGCTGCTGTTCCTTATCATTATTATCATTCGCTGTATGATCTGCTTGATTTTTTGCTTTAAAATAATCATCAGCAATATTTAAAGCAAGCAACACTCCTTGATACTCACTATTCATCCGCTGATAATCATCTAATTGTTTTAATTCTTCAATTTTATTATTAATGTATGTTGCAACACTTTGCAGATAATCTTCATCTTCATAACCACTTAATGTAAAAACTTTACCGCTGATCACAACCGGAATATCTGTTTTTTTCTGTGCCATAATTTACTCCTCCAACATATGCTCTAACCCAAGCTGCTTATATGCCAGCTCTGTAACAATTCTTCCCCTTGGTGTTCTGTTAATAAGACCATTTTTTATTAAATACGGCTCATAAACATCCTCAATTGTACCTGCATCTTCTCCAACTGATGCTGCAAGCGTATCAAGTCCAACCGGACCGCCGCTAAAATGATCAATAATTACCATCAAAATTCTACGATCAGTCTCATCTAGTCCAAAACTGTCAACATCAAGCTGATCAAGTGCATTCTTAGCAACATTATAATCAATCTCACCTTCATGTTCAACTTGAGCAAAATCTCTTACTCTCTTTAAAAGGCGATTAGCAAGCCGCGGTGTTCCTCTACTTCTTTTTGCTATTTCAAGTGCCCCTTCATCATTTATTTTTACATTAAGAACTTTTGAAGACCTTATAATTATACTCATAAGTTCTGATACATTATAAAAATCAAGTCTGCTCACCACTCCAAAACGGTCCCTAAGCGGTGCCGAAAGCATTCCGGCTCGTGTAGTAGCTCCAACCAGTGTAAATTTAGGAAGATCAAGTCTTATAGACTTAGCGCCCTCACCTTTTCCTATCACAACATCAATTGCATAATCTTCCATTGCCGGATAAAGAACTTCTTCCACCTGTTTATTTAATCTGTGAATTTCATCAATAAACAGGACATCATTTTCCGAAAGATTATTCAAGATTGCGGCAAGTTCACCAGGTTTTTCAATAGCTGGTCCCGAAGTTATTTTTATATTTACTCCCATTTCCTCTGCAACAATCTCTGCAAGTGTAGTCTTTCCAAGTCCTGGAGGTCCATAAAGCAGAACATGGTCCAATGGCTCACTTCGCTTTTTTGCTGCCTGAATAAACACTTGAAGATTCTTCTTTACTTTAGTCTGTCCTATATATTCCGAAAGAGATTTGGGGCGGAGAGTTTTTTCTATCGCTT
>CALMUC010000226.1 GCA_937872845.1 uncultured Lachnospiraceae bacterium
TTCCGATCTATTTGCTCCCTGATAACCTCTTGCCATTGCAAAATACGTCCCCAGAGGAGAAAGTGACAGATTTTTATAACGCACCGGAACAATGTTGAATAAAAAGGCCGTATCCAGTAAATTGTCATAAAATGAAAAGTCATTTGATGGTATAAAATCAAGACCACTTTCACTGATTTTCTCCCACTGATTTTTACGGATTTCCTTTGCAGTAAACTGAAGTTCTTCCTCAGTTATTTCATTTCTAAAATATTTTTCAGTGGCAAATTTAAGTTCTCTCAAACTTCCTACTCTTGGATAACCAATTATAGATGTACGCATATTTTTCTCCTTTATTTGAATTACTATCTATATACATAAAATATTTTATTTTTTTGATTTTAAAATTATATGACAGTAAAACAGATAGGTAAAATATACAAAAAAAGCACTTTGCAATAGTTTTTAGCTATTGCAAAGTGCTTTTCATTTTCTTTATAAACTCATATTAAATTTTACTACATAATTAAAATATGAGTTCTTTAATTTTTCTTTGATGTTTTCTTTAATTTTCCATCAAATCCGATATCCTTTGCCTTTACCTTATCCAGTTTGACACGATCATCTTTTTTATCAGCAGATTTCTTTTCATCATGCTTTCTAAAAGCTTTTCTGTCACCTATATCATCTTTTTTCCAATTCTTTTTCTTACCACTATTTCCGTCTTTGTTCCAGTCTTTCTTGTCTCGGCTGCCCTCTTTATTCCAGTCTTTTTTATCATGACTTCCGTCTCTATTCCAGTCTTTCTTGTCATGTCTCCAGTTCTTTTGTCCATCAGATTTCTTACCGTAATCCCATTTACCGCCTTTTTTTGACTTTCCGCCTGAATATCTTTTATCATCATCCCATCTTTTTCTGTTTTCAGAATAAAAATCATCTTTTGACATATCAAGAGGCTCTTCACCCATCTGCTCTTTCAAAAATGCAGCCGCGAGATCAATTGCTGTGCAATCTTCGTCATTAAGCTTCTGCTCAATAATACGGATCATCTCTGTTAAATCTGTACCCTGCTGAAGTTCAAGAATTCTGGAAAGAATTTTATCTGATTTTGATGTCTTTATATCATCTGCTGATGGAACAACCCTTACCTTTATCTTAGTTTTACATGTTCTTTCAATTTCTCTTATCTTTTCAATTTCTCTTCCTACAACAAGTGTGAACGCTCTTCCCTTTTTTCCTGCTCTTCCGGTTCGGCCGATTCTGTGAACATAATATTCTATATCCTGAGGAACATCATAATTAAATACCGCCTCTACATCATCAACATCTATTCCTCTGGCAGCAACATCTGTTGCAATAAGAATCTCATCCTGCCCATTTCTGAAGCTGGCCATAACTCTGTCTCTCTGCATTTGAGACAGATCCCCATGAAGTCCTGCTGCAAAATACCCCCGCCCTATAAGGCTGTCAACAAGCTCATCTACCATTTTTTTTGTATTACAAAAAATCAGCGAACGTTTAGGATTATAATAATCAAGAAGTCTTGAAACAACTTCTGTTTTATCTTTTCTCCTTACCTCATAATAATACTGTTTAACAAGTGGAACTGTCAGTTCCTTTGCCGGCATATGGAAAAAGACGGCATCTGGTTTCTGATATGATTTTGTAATATCCAGAATTGCCTTTGCCATAGTTGCTGAAAAAAGGGCAGTCTGATGATCTGACGGAATCCCATCAAAAATTGTTTCAATATCTTCTCTGAATCCCATATCAAGCATCTCATCTGCTTCATCAAGCACAACTACTTTTAAATTATCAAGCTTTAAAGTATGCCTTCTCATATGATCCATAACTCGTCCCGGTGTACCTACAATAATCTGTACATTTCCCCTCAACGACTTTATCTGTTTCATTATATCCTGTCCGCCATAAATTGGTAAAACTCTGATGCCGGACATATATTTTGCATATTTTCTGATTTCATCAGCTGCCTGTATTGCAAGTTCTCTTGTAGGGCACAAAATGATTGCCTGTGGATTCGGATTATTCACATCAACATTCTGCAGTACCGGTATGCCAAATGCTGCAGTCTTACCTGTTCCTGTCTGTGCCTGCCCTATCAGATCTTTCCCTTCAAGCATAGCCGGAATTGCCTCTGCCTGAATCGGTGTCATAACTTCAAATCCAAGTTCTTTTACAGCCATTAAAATTCTTTCATCTATTGCTGAATCTTCATAACGTAATTCTTCCATTAAAACTCCTCTTTCTTCATCAATAAAACTTTCATAAATATTTTTTTACTCATGTTACTTTTTATTTACGCATAATGACAGATCATCCCATATATAATCATTTCATTACAGCTGCATTCTCAAAAAAAGAGCCGCGCATTACTGCACGGCCCTTTTTAATTCTCGAATCGCTTTATACGTGGCTTCATTCTAATTGCACTACTTTAAATTGTCAATTTTTTTCATGAAATTTCTTGCCAGTTTTATATAGACTTACAAAATTCATTTTTTTATTTCAGTAAAACATTCTATAGTCCGGATTTTTTTATTATATATGCAAATATTCCAAATGAACTAAACAATAAAAGTGCAGCATCCAGATCGGAAGAGCACACGTCTGAACT
>CALMUC010000227.1 GCA_937872845.1 uncultured Lachnospiraceae bacterium
CAATATCCCAGAACGTAGCCGGAATCATTACCATATCCATATTCTCAAATGTGAAAATTTGATCTATTGAGGAAATTTCCTCCTCTGAAAATATATTTTCATCAATAGTCCGCGCCTTGAAAAATTTTTCTTCCAGATTACAGCTTTTCAAAACAGGTGCCCATATTATCGATGCTCCACACATTGATATTCCGCCAAACACAGCAAATACTATATCTGAAGTATCATTTTTTAATATTTTAAATGTTAATATCTCTATAACAAATATTATTAAAGTGCAAATGAATGTTATAAAAAAATGTTTAAAATGCAGCTTTTCGTTCCAAAAATTATTTGCAGAATAAATCATTTCACTTTTAAAAACCAATTTCATAAACCAACTGTTTTTTCGTACTATATGCCTTTTACACATCACAATTAATGCCATTATTATGCTGGTAAAAAAACATATAACAAAGTCTGCCAAAAAAACAGCCATAGGAATATATAAAATTGTACATTTATAATTTAAAAAACTCATAATTCCCATAAAATAAAATCCCAGTGAAAGAGATACAAACGAAATTGCAATCAATATTCCTGCAATCCTTTTTGATTTTACCATTGGAAAAATGTATTCATCATTATTAATTTTATTATTCATTTTATTATTATCTTTTATATTTCTGGTGTTTTATCTTCATTCAACAGCATATCAACATAAACTCCCTCTCTCATACCGCGCTTTCTTGCATCTTCTACAGGAAGCTTTACTATATTTGTAACTGTCAAACCATCCGCATTCGGGAAATATCTATCATAAAATATGATTTTAAATACTGTTTTTTTGCCTTTTTCTTTAGCCTCCATTATAAGTCCTCTGACAATCACTGCATTAGGTCTATTAGGATCTCCAAGCTCCCTATAAGGTGTATCTGCTAAAATATGTTTTTGCTCATCTGTTAACATTGAAATAAATTTCTCTTTATCTTCTTTTGACCTCTTTAATTCAAGAATAAAAAATGTTACTCCCCAAATCAAAAAAATAATAAATGCAAAAAAAAGTACCATTGAAATAACATTAACAGCTGTATCCATTTTTACCCTCCCTTTATTCAACCCATCATTTTATATTCTTACGTAAATGCGATAAATTCTCCGTAAATACCATATTTGCATTAAAAATGTCATATTCACAGTAAAATTTTCATATTTACGTCAGAACCATGTGTAATATTACATTAAAAATTATATTTATGTCAATGTATAATAAGCGTCTTGTTATTCACGATATAATATATAAATAAAGTAATCCGGTAACTGCCACCAAAGCAGTCACCGGATATTTAAGCTATAAAATATTTGTATTTTTTACAGTGATAAAAACAATTCAGAATTTATCAATCCATATAATTCTCAGGATTGATAATATAAACAGTCTGTATTTCAGGACATGACGGAATACTGACATTCATTGTGGCATATACTGGATTATTCTCAGTGAGATCGAGTTCCTTATTCCCTACGATGCTGATAGAAGACTGTCCATCAGAAGAAACAAATTTATAAGAATATGATTCCTCATCTGATACATCCATTCCTGTAATATCTTTGAAAACTTCAACAGGCTCATTTCCATTTTCTACTCCAACAAACCATTTGCCTTCAATTTTAATGGCGTCCACTTCTCCTTTTTCATCGTAAAAATATTCCCTGAACTTTTTTGTGATTTCCTCTGTGGATCTTGCATTTTTTGCAAATGTTGCCGAAATAACGTGGTCACTTGTCACTTTATCAAATGTATAGCTTGAAACAGCGCCAACGCTTGCTCCATCAACGCATACATCTTCAATATGATAACCATCATCTGCAGTAATATCATACTTTTGGCTGCCACCATAATTAATAGGTTCAGTCGTAATCGGAGATATCGCACCATTCTGACCGACAGCTACACTTATATTATATTTGTTGATGTCATAATTTGCCTTCAACTCGACCGGATTACCTGACATAGTAAAAGTTGTTTTACTGTCCTTATCATTTGCAAGGGTTGCACTGCCACTGACAACGGTCCAGCCTGCAAAATGATATCCAGTCTCCGGTGCATTTGCGACAATGGTTACCGTGTCTCCATTGACATATGAGGCAGAACCGGTTCCACCTGTAACTACTACAGTATTACGAGCAATATAGGCATAAGAAATATCAGCATTTACAGTAACTGTTTTTCCATCAATCACCAAATCCTCGCTTACGGTAAAGTTCTTTTTTGTGCTTGCTGCATTAGCTGTTACAGGCAAATAAACTGCACCAAACACAGCGAACAGAAGAAGCAGTGATAAATAACCATTGTTTTTTATTTTTTTCTCCTTAATTGCAAGAAGCACCAGTGCACCTCCCGAAATCAGCATAATTATAAGCCGAATTACAATGTTGAAACTATCCCCGGTCTTTGGACTGACTGTATTACTATTCGAATGGATATTATTACTTGCTGCAGGTGCATTCACTGTTTTAATAATTGTCGATGCACTTGTTTTGCTCTCATTTGCAGCAAGGCTGAACGCATCTTGCGACAGACTTCCTGCTTTGGCAGTAATGCCATCCGGCAGGGTAACAGATGTTTGAATGT
>CALMUC010000228.1 GCA_937872845.1 uncultured Lachnospiraceae bacterium
AGTTAAAATATATTATCCTGCTTTATTTTTTTTTGATTAAAATTTTTTACATATTTTTCAAACTCTTCTTCCTGAATTGCCTTCGAAAAATAAAATCCCTGCAGATAATCACAATTTAATTCTGTGAGTTTTCCTACCATTTCTTCAGTTTCCACACCCTCCGCAACTATGAAATATCCACGCTTTTTAAACATTCTTATCAAATCTTCGAGTATATCATTCTTTTTATCAAAATATGCCCATACAATAGATTTATCAATTTTTATAATATGGAAAGGCAGATTAAAAATATTCACAAGATTAGAATATCCTGTTCCATAATCATCCATTGAAAACGTTATTCCACCTTCTGTTAATTGTGAAATCTGTGCAGCTATAAGTTCCAAATCCTCTGTCGCTGTTTCCGTAATTTCAAGATTTATATACTCAGATGGAATTTCATGTTTTTTGGCAATTTCAAAAAGCTGTTCTGCCAGAAAAGGATCTCTGCACTGAATCGGAGAAAGATTTATTTCAATATACTCAAGTCCACATGAATGAATATCAAATTTTTTCATAAATGCACAGACTTTTTCAAATATCTGTGTTCCAAGCTGAACAATATCTCCACTTTGTTCAGCTATCTGAATAAATTCATCAGGTGAAATAAACCCATATTTATCACTGTACAAACGTGCAAGTGCTTCGGCAGAATTTATTTTTCCGGTTTCGGTAGAATATATCGGCTGATAATATACTTCTATTGTATTATTTGCAATTGCCTCTTCAACTTCTTTTTCTATATCGGAATTACGTTCCAGTTTTTTCTGACGTTTTTCATCCATTACATATATATTCTGACTGGCTTCTGAATCAGAAATACTTATTGAACGGCTTACTAAATCCTTTGTATCCTGAAGGTTTTTTAAATAAATTGATTGTGGAATAATATTTATATATGCTTTCAAATGAACCTTGGCATTGTTTTCAGGAACTTTACTACTGGTATTTTTGGATTTGTTTCTTTCAAATACTCCATATCCACGTTTCTTGTAATAACGATTTCTTTCATTTCCTATATCCCAGAATTTTTTAAAACGATCACTCATTTTTTGTGCATCTTCTGTAACATCTCGTCCGTCACAGCAAACCACAACATATCTTCCACGACTTAAATAAAATGGAACTGCTTCCGGGTAATTTTCAGTTATAAAATCAGCGATCTGGCATTTCACATCATTTACCTCATCACTGCCGTATGCCCTGCGAAAAGATTCATAATTATAAATATCAAAACAAAATAGCGACATTCTCTTCTTTCTGACAAATTCCTCATGAAGAAGTTCCTCAAATCCGTCTTCATTAAAGAGACGCGTTTCCCGATCAAGATAATTCTCAGGATTCTGCCTGACAAGATAAAGAACCAGGATATTAACCATCATAAATACATTCATTATTAATGAGACAGAATCACCATTTCTGGCAATCAGTCCAATTATCATAACTGCATAAACCAGATAAACTGTAAATCTGTTTGTTTTAGAAACTACATTTCTTCTTGCAAATGTTATTACAATACCCATAAATGCATATACCGCCGTGACAATTGAGAAAATTACATATCCACGTCCATGCATATATATATTTCCATTAAAATAGAACACAAATTTATTTGCGGGTGCAAGCAGATATATGATAAATGTCACAAATATCGGAATATAAAACATCAAAAATACCGGTCTTTTCTTATAGGAATCCACAAGACAAAGTGCCTTTACATAAAGAAACAGCAGTATTACAACATTACAATAACTTATAAAATAAAGCAGTATTAATCCTGTAGCTGCACTTACTGATATCTTTTCTACATTGCTGATTCCTAATGAGCACGAAATATCTAAAAGACACGATATAATCTGCGCCAGCATAATTGAATGAAAGTAATGATTCTGCTGTATCGGAAGATATCTGTTCCTATGAAAAAAAATCATAAGTATTAATATTACAAGCATTGATATGAGTGCAAACTGAGATTGTGAAATCATTACCTCACCTCCGCCGAATAGTTAAATATCAAATGACCACATCCCTGTTACAGATTGTAGCACCATATCTCTTTAGCTTAAATGATTTTTTTTGATTATTTTTGACAAAAAAACGCACTCAATTTGACAATCTGCACAATTTTGTTCAGATTCAATCATTTTAAGCACGTTCTTATAAATATTTTAACAATAAAAAGCTTTTATATTTAACTGCAAATGTTCATATATATATTATATTTCTTAATCATTCTCTGATGTTTCATTCCAGAAATCAACCGGCTCATAGTCCTGCAGTTTGGCAAGGAACCCTATTTCTGATAATTTCTGCTGTATAATATCAAGAACCTCTTCACTTTCAGCAGTAACAGTATGATAGTGATATCCTGATGTGGTATTCTTAAGCAGTTTTGATTTTCCACTCTTTATTTTATCGATATAATTGTTTATATCATTTCTCGAATGAATTCCGAGTTCACCTCGTATCACTCCATATACCTTATGGTAAACGAATACATCTTCAACATATCCACCATGATCAACAATTATTGTCAGTTCTTCACGAACCTCATCATCAGAATGGATCAGCTTAAATACTCTCGACTTACGTCCTTTTTCATGAATTTCATACCCTTTACTGAGCGAATAAATTTCCATTCCACGCGCCCGGATCAAAGCAATATCCTGAACTATAACCTGACGACTGACTCCAAATTCTTTTGCCAAAACACTTCCGGGTACAGGAGAATTACTCTTTTCCAGAAAATTTATTATTTTATTTCTGCGTTCTTCACCCTTCATAGCGCACCTTTATTTTCTATATTACTTACTATAATGTTATTTTTATGTCACATTTCTGTGTCACAAATTTTTTT
This sequence comes from uncultured Lachnospiraceae bacterium, assembly GCA_937872845.1. Taxonomy (GTDB): domain Bacteria; phylum Bacillota; class Clostridia; order Lachnospirales; family Lachnospiraceae; genus Eubacterium_Q. Next base: position 2,897 of record CALMUC010000228.1, read on the forward strand.
ATATAACAATTTTCAGACATGACGAAGATTTTTTAAACTCAGATCCAGAATTGGAGCAGAATGTGTAAGTGCTCCACTTGAAATAAAATCCACCTTCAGATTTTTTATTTTCTCTATATTTTCTTTTGTAACATTTCCGGAAATTTCGATTTCAGCCTTACCGCTGATTATAGAAACTGCCTCTTTCATCATATCATGGTTCATATTATCAAGCATTATTATATCTGCTCCGGCCTCAACCGCTTCACTAACCTGTTCCAGTGTTTCAACTTCAATTTCTATCTTTCTTACAAATGGAGCATATTCTTTTGCTGCTGCAATTGCCTCTTTTATACCACCTGCAGCTCCTATATGATTATCTTTTAAAAGCACACCATCTGATAGATTGTATCTGTGATTATGTCCTCCGCCTACACGTACTGAATATTTTTCAAATATACGATTATTTGGAGTAGTTTTTCTTGTATCCAGCAATTTTATAGATGTTCCTGCAAGAAGTGATGCTACACTATTTGTATATGTTGCAATACCACTCATTCTCTGAAGATAGTTGAGTGCAGTCCTTTCACCTGAAAGAAGAACACGGATATCTCCATATACAGTACCTATTTTTTCTTTATTTTTCACTCTGTCTCCATCTTTAACATCTGTTTCAAACCTTATTTGGGAATCAAGTAATGAAAATACACGCTCAAATATCTGAAGTCCGCATATAATTCCTTCTTCCTTTGCTATAAGGTCAACTGCTCCATCCTCTGCATCAGGCATAACACTGTTAGTTGAAACATCTTCTTCTGAAATATCCTCACGAAGTGCACTCTTTATCAATGGATCTACATTTAATTTTAATGTAATAGGATCAAACATATTTTTTCCTCTCATTCTACGATTTCATTCTGTAATCTTATTTTATGATATCCACAATTTTATTCTGCAATCTTACTAGGTCTTATATTGCCAGAGCCTACCATGTTCTGTATTCTGCCGGTGCTTTTTTTTCACCATTTGCTTCATTTATTGCATTTTCAACGAGTCTGTGTCTTTCATCCTGAAGTGACCTGTAATCCTCAAAATATGCTATATCAATATTATCTGTAAACTGATCATTATAAATAGCATTATCAATATTTTCAGTAATGTCCTCAGCCGCACGTTTTGCAAATACAAGGCTCTCCAGAAGTGAATTACTGGCCAGACGATTCTTACCATGTACTCCATTACATGCCGTTTCTCCTACTGCATATAATTGACTCATTGATGTCTTACTCACATGATCAACTTTAATCCCTCCCATAAAATAATGCTGCGCAGGTACAACCGGAATACACTCCTTAAATACATCATATCCTGCCTCTTTACAGTGTTCCACAATATTCGGAAAATGTATTTTAAGAACATCTGTCGGAATTGGTCTCAAATCTTCCCAGACATGTTTTGTTCCGTCTTTTTTCATTTGTTTACGGATTTCTTCTGTAAGCAGATCTCTTGGAAGAAGCTCATTTGTAAAACGTTTCATATTCTTGTCATACAGAAGTGCACCTTCTCCACGAACTGATTCAGATATCAGAAAACTCCTGTTTTCCTGTTCTTCTGAATAAAATGTCGTCGGATGAATCTGAATATAATTTATATTTTTCAACTGAATATTATGTTTAAGTGCAATTCCCAGAGAATCACCTGTTAAATGTCTGAAATTTGTTGAGTGCCTGTAAAGTCCTCCTACACCACCCATAGCAAGAATCGTAATTCCCGCCATAATTTTATATACTGAACCATCTTTTGCTTTTACAACGCCACCATAACAGTTTTTCTCATCTGTCAGAATATCCAGCATTGTCGTATGCTCAAAAAAAGTAATATTAGGAAGTTTTGCTGCTGCAGCAAGCAGATGACTTGTTATCTCCTTACCTGTTACATCCTCATGAAAAAGGATTCTCTTATCAGAATGTGCCCCTTCTCTTGTAAATTCAAGTGCTCCATTCGCTGTTTTGGCAAAACGTGCACCATACCCGATCATATCTCTTATAACTTCCTGCGATGAACGGATCATAATTTCAACTGACTCTTTATCATTCTCATAATGGCCGGCCTTCATTGTGTCCTCAAAGTAACTGTTATAGTCAGCTTCGTCCTTTAACATACAAATTCCACCCTGTGCAAGATATGAGTCATTACTTTCTATATCAGATTTTGTAATTATTGTTATTTTCTTATCTCGTGGAAGATTCAGCGCAGCATACAGACCGGAGCATCCACATCCTACAATCAGAATATCTGTATGGACCGCTCTGTTTGATTTATTTTCAAATGTGATTTCAGGATTTATAACAGCTTTTATATCTCCTGCTTTTAAAAACTCTTTTGCAGCATAGCTGTTACAAAGACCGTTTTGTCTTTCCGCATCCGGTTCACTTTCTTCTTTTATTTTCTCATTTTCTTTTATTTTCTTATTTTCTTTTATATTATCTGCATTTCCCTTTTCTGCTGTACAACACGTGTCCATAAACATTTTTCCTTTCATCAATAAATACCGACTTGTCGGGGATTATATCATGCCGCGCCCAGGCTGACAAGATAGATGTAAAGTTTTATTTTTACAGCTGTCTTGACACATTAATGTTCCGTGCTATAATAACGAAAATAATTCATTACAAAGGGGTCTTTTATGGAAACCAGAGAATTGCAGGATCTTATCATCAAAGAAAAGAAAGAACGTGATATATGTATTCTGGCTCACGCCTATCAGAGTCATGATATCTGGGAAGTTGCCGATTATGTTGGAGATTCTTATGGTCTTGCTGTAAAAGCTGCAGCATCAGATAATAAGACAGTTATTATGGCAGGAGTTCGTTTCATGGCTGAAACAGTCAAAACCCTTTCACCGGAGAAAAGAGTTTTTCTTGCCAATCCACTTGCCGGATGCCCTATGGCAGCTCAGATGTCTCGTGAAGACGTAATTAAAATGCAGAAGGAAAATCCCGGATATACAACAGTTGCTTATATAAACACAACTGCATCTCTTAAAACTGCAGTCGATATCATTGTTACAAGCTCTTCTGCTGTAAAAATCCTAAATAATATTCCAGATAAAAATATACTTTTTATTCCTGATTCTAATCTTGGCAACTGGGTTTCAAAACAGATGCCTGAAAAGAATTTTAAATTTTTTAAAGGCGGCTGTCCTACTCATCAGCGTATGACAAAGAAAGATGTTATTTCCATGAAAGCTTCCCATCCTGATGCTCTCCTGCTTGTACACCCTGAATGTCTGGCTGAAGTTACTGAACAGGCAGATTATATCGGAAGTACAACCGGCATAATGAATTATGCTGAAAAAAGCTCAGCTAAAGAATTTATAATCGGAACAGAAAGTTCAATTGTTCAGCATCTTCAATTCAAATGCCCAGACAAGAAATTTTACCTTCTCTCTAAAGAATGTGTATGTCATAACATGAAAATGACCACTCTTGTTGACATTTATAATTCTGTAACAGGTAATGGAGGAGAAGAAATCACACTTTCAGACGAAGTCATCCGTCAATCAAGAAAACCTATTGACCGTATGATTGAACTTGGCGGCTGATCAGCCTATATATCAGAAATCAAAAATAATACCACTAAAAATAAAAATGCCCTCCTTACCATTTTTCTACTTTTCCGGTAAGGAGGGTACTTTCTGTTTTATAAATCTATCAGCCATAAATCGTCATCAATTTATCATATATGACAGTTCGACTTAATACGTTATAACTTTTTCTTTATCGCCAGATTTCATATTTTCATTTATAAATGAAATTATTTCATCTATATCTGCTTCTTTCTGTTCTCCTGTTTCCATATTTTTTATTGTAAGTTTTCCCGTACTTATTTCATCTTCACCTATAAATATTACATACGGAATTGATAGTTTATTAGCATATTCCATCTTTCCCTTTGTCTTTTTCTTTTCAAGATAAATCTGCGTTGCTATACCTGCTGTACGAAGTTTTGAAGATACTTCAACAGCATATGACATATCTTCCATCATTGGAATTATAAGTACCTCCGCAGGATAACTTCCTGACTTATCAAGATAATTTTTATCATTTAAAATAAAGAAAAGTCTCGTAAGTCCAATGGACATACCTACTCCGGGAAGCTGCTGTTTTGTATAAAATCCTGCAAGATTATCATATCTTCCACCACTGCATATACTTCCAATTTCAGGATGCTTATTAAATATTGTTTCATATACCGTACCTGTATAATAATCCAGTCCTCTTGCTATTGTAAGATCTATACAATAGAATTTCTCCGGAACACCAAATTTGTTGATATAATTTATCACATCTCGGAGTTCTGTCAGCCCTTCGTCAAATTTTTCACTTTTACCAATATATTTTTCAAGTCCGCATAAAATTTCCTCATTTGTGCCCTTATTGCAAAGTACATCAAGAATTGCCTCTGCATTTTCTTTATTTATTCCATCTTTTTCCAGACACTCAACAACATTTTCACGACCTATTTTATCAAACCTGTCTATCTCATGAAGAATATCAGCAGACTTATCGCTCAAGTCAAAAATATCAAATAATCCATTAAGAAGTTTTCTGTTATTTATGCGTATCGTAAAATCTTCCAGTCCGAGACGCATAAAAGCTGTATAAATAATACTTGGTATTTCCGCATCATTTAATATATTAAGTCCGTTATTTCCTATTATATCAATGTCTGATTGATAAAATTCACGAAATCTTCCGCGCTGTGCCTTTTCTCCACGATAAACCTTACCAATCATATATCTCTTAAATGGAAATGACAGATCATTATAATGCTGCGCAACGTACCTGGCCAGTGGAACAGTAAGATCAAATCTCATTGTGATATCTGTATCTCCCCTGTCAAAACGATATATCTGTTTTTCTGTTTCTCCACCAGCTTTAGCAAGAAGAATCTCACTTTTCTCAAGTACAGGAGTATCAATCGGATAAAATCCATAAAGCTTATATGTATCCTCTAATGTTCTCTTAATCTTATTAAATACAACCTGTTCTCTTGGTAAAAGCTCCATAAAACCCTGCAATGTACTTGGAGTTATTTCATTTGCCATATCATAAGTCCTCTCATTCCTTAATTGTGTATCTGCACATATTTTGAAATTATATCACATATATAAAAGATTTCCACGCCTTATGAATATGATAATGTAACCTTATTTATCATTGTAGACTGCATCTGCCAATGCTTTTCCACAACAGTCAATAAATAAGGCAGCAAACTCACAACTGAAATCACAAATGTAAAACGCCTGATCATCAATTAGGTCTTGACATATGCCAAGTTCAGGTGGTAGTATTTAAAAGCTGTGTAAAACACAGGGGATTGGTCAAATGGTATGACAAGGGTCTCCAAAACCTTTAGCGGGAGTTCGATTCTCTCATCCCCTGCTTTTTATTTCATTAAAGTCTCAAAAGTCCTTTTGGATTTTTGAGACTTTTTCTTTTTTTTTCACATATATTTCATACTTTTTTGCAATATTTATTAAAATGATAAAAGTATATTTTCTGTTTATATTTTAAGCTTTGTTTAAGGAATCCTATGTATATTCAAATCATCAAAGCAACCGGAAATGGAGGGATGATTATGATTGAAGATATCTTTATGGCTTTTGGAACAGTTAACAAGATAACTGTTTATGAAAAATGCAATATTAACATTCTCAGATACATCAGATCAAAAATGCTGGAGCTTGATTCTATGCTCACTATCTTTGATAAAAATAGTATTGTTTCCACTATAAATGAATCTGCCGGTGTAAAGTATATTGAGGTTCCTTATGATGTATACAGACTGCTGAATGATTCGAAAAAATATGGAAAAATGACAAATGGGATTTTTGATGTGACTAAAGGAAAAGCAACTGCTTTCTGGAGAGAGTCAATTAAAAAACATGAAATATCTGAATATTTCGCAGATTCCGACTCTGTTTCATGGAGATGCATTTCATTAACCCAAAAAGCTGATACTTATATGGTATGTCTTGACAGCAAAAATGCTGCCCTTGATTTCGGCGGTATCGCAAAAGGTTTTGCTGTTGAAATGGCGTACAGCATTTTAAAAGAAAAAAATATAAAAAATGCTGTAATTAATTTTGGAGGTTCCGTAAAAATAATCGGACATTCCAGAATAACAGGTATTCAGAACCCATTTATGAAGACCGGTGAAATCATGGGAATTATTCCTTTAAAAGATAATGAATCATTGGTTACAAGCGGAATTTATGAACAATGGGCAAATATTAATCATAATATTATTCACCACATTATTGATCCCAGAACTATGAGCCCCTCAGACAAAGATCTTGTAAGTGTAACACTTAAAGGTCATAACGCTGAAACACTTGATGTACTGGCAACCACTGTTATGATCCTTGGTCTATCTGAAGGAACTGCTCTTCTCAGAAAGAAAAATATTGATGCAATATTTGTAACAAGGGACGGAAATGTCTTTTCAACATTTCCATTCAGCCTTATGAATCCTGTAAAACTCAGTATTGAAAGCAGTAGATAATAATTATAATTCAAAGGAGGTATCATTATGAAAAATCTCAAAAAAAATATTCATATAACACAAATAATCCGCCACATTATTCAAATTGCTGCATTCATATTTTTCCCAGGTCTTTTCATTTCAGTATTTCATGCCATTCCAAATCTTATAACAGCTGCAGCTGCAAATACTTTTTCAATGGCTTCAAATGGCTCAGATGTTTTTCTTGTTCTTGCTGTATTTCCTATCACGATATTATGGGGACGTTTCTTCTGCGGCTACTTATGTTCATTTGGTGCAATTCAGGATTTGATTCATTTTATATCTCATCTTATTTTTCCAAAAAAGAAGAGAATTCGAAAAAAATATGATCATATTCTAAAATTCGGTAAATATATAATTCTGGCTGTATGCTGCATTTTTATATGGAGCGGCATCTGGAAAATGAGTGCTGATTTCAGCCCTTGGACAATATTTGGATTTATAGCAACTTTTGATATTGTACACATTTCAGAATATATAATGACTGTTGGAATGTTTTTATTCTTAATAATTTTAATTGCTTCATTTTTCGAAGAAAGATTTTTCTGTCGCTATCTTTGCCCTCTTGGCGGTATCTTCTCACTTGTATCAATTGGCAGATTGTTCAAGATAAAAAGAAAGCCTGATGAATGTATAAATTGCAGCTTATGTGACAAAACATGCAGTATGGGAATTAACATTTCAAAAAATAAAGTTGTAAATTCAGGAGAATGCATTGATTGTATGAAATGTACTGAAGTCTGTCCTAAGGACTGTCTTACAGATAACGCTTCTGCTGCAATAAACGGGACTGTTGCTTCTGCTGCAATACTTGGACTTTTTATGGCTGGTAATATTGCTGAAAAAAATATATTTACAGCTGATTCTTCATCCAGTATATCTTTCACAGCATCCGACAGCAGTTCAGATTCGTCTGATTCCTCAAATAGTTCAGATTCTTCAGACTCTGCAAATATCGTATGGGGAGATGATTCATCTGATGGAAATTCTACATCTGATCAGGCTGATTCTGCCGCATCAACTGAATCAACATCATCATCTGAATCCGCTGCATCTACAGAATCTGCTGAAACTGACAGTACATTTAAAGATGGTACTTATTCTGGTTCAGGAACAGGATTTCGCGGAGCTGTTGATGTAAATGTTACAGTTTCAGGAGGAAAAATAACAGATATAGAAATTGTTTCAGATTCCGACAATGCTGAATTTTTTGACAGGGCAAAAGCCGGTGTCATAAGTGAAATAATTGACAGCCAGTCTGTTGATGTATCAACCGTAAGCGGCGCAACATACTCGAGCAATGGAATCATCGGAGCTGTTGCAGATGCTCTTAATCTTGATTACACACCTGTTACACCTTCCGGTCATGGTCATTGATATTTATTTCCATTCTTTCCATATGTCCGGCTGGTATCCGATAGTTGCCTTGCTGCCATTTCGCACAATCGGCAGTTTAAAAATCTGTTGATTTTCAAGAACCTTTAAAAATCTATCTTCTGGAGAAAGATATTTTATGAGCATCAGCGTATCCTGATCTTTGCTGTCATTATCTATCATTTTTTCAAAACCTCCGACAGCCAGACTTATCTTTGTGAATTCCGTCTTGCTCATTTCTTTTTCTTTTAGATTTATAAATTGAACAGATATGCTTCTTTCCTTAAAATATCTCACAGCTTTTTTCGTATCAAAATTTTTTAATGTTCCAAATATTTGAATATTCATATTTTTACCTTTTTGATTTTATATTTACAAAATAAAATTCCCGGCAGACAATCTATCACTCATCATTTATGACATGTGATAAATTATACTGCCGGTTTTCTATTTACTGCATATGTCCATCCCTATACATTGAAAATTTATCCATAGGATACTGTTCAAGATTTGACAAGATTTTTCTTTCATCTGCTTTTTGAAGAAGTTCTTCCCGTGCTTTCGTTACTTCAACTTCAGTTTTCAGTTTTGACGGACCTCCGACACAGCCGCCCGTACATATCATTCCTTCTACAAAATCTTCAGGAAGTTTACCACTCTT